>CAZVPH010000070.1:0-7934 GCA_964628125.1 uncultured Thiosulfatimonas sp.
AGTTCATCCGCTAGGCGTTGTTGGTTCTGTATGCTGTACAGATTAGAGGTGTGAGTCAGTTGTTGGCTCTGCTTGCAAATTGCTTCAGAAACGGCGGGGTGAGCATGCCCTAAACTGGTGACGGCGATGCCACTGATCGCGTCCAGATACGTGTTGCCCTGAGTGTCTTGCAGCGTTGCACCTTGACCCTTCTCAAAGGTGACGGGCAATCTTGCGTAGGTGTTCATAATATGGTTTGACATACTCATTCTTTCCTAACTCGCCTGAGGCGAAAAACTAAATATGAGACCTTTATCGACGTACTTAGGTCCATAGGTCTTAATCACGGGGCTTATAAACAAAAAAAGCAACCGATGGGGTGAGCAATTTTTAATGCGCCTTAAAGTGCAGTCTCAGCCAAATTAAACAAGGCCGAGCAACCAGTAAGTGTAAAAAATGCCTGCCACCCAGTGCAGTTGCTTTTTTGGATACAAATAGAACCAAAGGAGTGATTTTAGCGAAACAATTGAAAATATCAAGTAATTTTACGTTAGGTTGGGTTCTGTGGACACAAGAGATGGACGAGGCTTAAGCGCGGCCCCCTACCTGGTCACTACTTGATCCCTGCCGAAAACGAATTGGAGTTTACTCAGGCGTTAAGGAGAAAATAGAAGGAAAAAAGCGTTGGATGCATAACTTTGGTGTGACTTTGGTGGGCTTTTAAGAGGTAATAAGCGTTTAAATAACGTTAAAGTGAATTGGAGTTGGATAAAAGACACAGGTTTAGGATAAAATGGCGCACTAATTATTTATGAATAGATTTGTGGAGCAGCGGTAAAATGCGAACGATGGATAATAGAGATGGTGTCATCTGGCTAGATGGCGAGATGGTTCCTTGGCGTGACGCGAAAGTACACGTGTTAACCCATACATTACATTACGGAATGGGGGTTTTTGAAGGCGTGCGTGCTTATGAAACCGAGCAAGGCCCCGCGATTTTTCGTTTAGACGCTCACACGAAGCGTTTAACCAACTCCGCAAAAATTATGAACATGCCTATGCCTTTCGACAAAGAAACCTTGGATGCAGCACAGTGTGCGGTGATTCGTGAAAACAATCTAAAATCGGCGTACATCCGTCCGATGGCGTTTTATGGATCAGAAGGGATGGGCTTGCGTGCTGATAACCTTAAAACTCACGTAATGGTCGCGGCTTGGGAGTGGGGCGCCTATATGGGCGAAGAGAATCCAAAACGCGGTATTAAGATTGCCACCTCCTCCTATACCCGTCACCACGTTAACATCACGATGACAAAAGCGAAATCGAACGGTTCTTATATGAACTCAATGTTAGCGTTGCAAGAAGCTGTCAGTCATGGCTGCGATGAGGCCTTACTATTAGATGTTGATGGTTATGTGGCAGAAGGATCGGGTGAAAACTTCTTTATGATCACGGACGGGGTGCTTTATACGCCAGGACTCACCTGTGGTCTGGATGGCATTACGCGTAAAACCATTATGACGCTCGCCAAAGAAATTGGGCTGGAAGTGGTCGAAAAACGTATTACGCGTGACGAAGTGTACATTGCCGACGAAGCGTTCTTTACTGGAACGGCAGCAGAGGTTACCCCGATTCGTGAATTGGATAATCGTCCAATAGGCATCGGCTCACGCGGGCCGATTACAGAAAAACTACAAACAATGTATTTTGATGTGGTCCACGGACGTTCACCCGCGCACATGGATTGGTTAACAGTGGTCGCCTAACTGTTACCGTTAACGAAATCCGGGCGCTGAGCTTGGTTTTCCTACTGGCTACTGGATTTATCCAGACAGGTTAAAGACACTTGTTTATGCGAATCCAGTGCAGGTAATTTGTAAAAGTAACCAAGTCACTGGGTCGACCAAAGAGACCCAAACCGTACAATAAAACAAGGGAGTTGCCATGAGCGACAATTCAACGAATTCAAAAACACATTACGACGTGACTTACGCAGACCTGCCTTTGCATTGTCCGACCGACGACATGAGTCTATGGAATTCACACCCCAGGGTGTTTTTACCGATTGAGTTGACGGGAAAAGCCAAGTGTCCATACTGTGGCGCAGAATACACCCTAACGGATTTTGATCCAAATCATGTAGGACATTAAGCCTAAATTGGATCTCTGTTAAGGTCGTTTGACCAGGCCTGGTCAAACAGTGTTAACACTCAAGTTTGTATGGTTTGGATTAACGATGGCTTCTGCGATGACTTAGGGTTTGTCTAACAGCCTGAAGATTAAACTGAAAATTAAAAAAGCCACTTTAAATTTATTTAAAGTGGCTTTTTTTGTGGGGTTTATTTCGTTTTTTTCCAAAAGAGCATTAAGGCGGCGTCTTTAATGATCCTTTAGATCCCACCGATTATGCACCCAGAGATACTGGCTTGGATTTTGACGAATTTCTGCTTCATACAGGTGATGCAATCGCAAGGTATCGGCCACATCGTCACCGGAAGGGAAGTTTTTGAGCGCAGGTAAAAACTCAACCTCGTATTGATTGTTGGGCAAACGACGTGTAAAAATTGGCACAACTGCGCAACCGGTGAGTTTGGTAATCTTTGAGGTCGCAGGGTTGCTTTTAGTGGTATGGCCAAAAAAATCGACTACCACATGGCCTTTAGCGCGATAACGCTGATCGGGCAGTAAAACCATGCTAAAACCAGCGCGCAACACTTTCAACATTCTTCGGGTATTAGAGTTTGCGATAGGCTCAACTTCTTGTCCATCATCAAAAGTAATTGAACGACCTTTGGCGATTAAGTGGTCCATCAAAGGGTTGTCGTGCGGGCGATAGACGGCATGGTAATTCGTCAAAAAAGAGATGAACAGGCCGGTAAGCTCTAGAGTCGTAAAATGTGGTGCAAGAATCAGAACCCCTTTTCCTTGTTGTTGTGCTGCCTGCAAGTTCTCCTCACCGATAAAGGTAACACGCTCTCGTTCGCGCGCGTGAGCGTGGTTTTTTTTATGATCTCCCCACCAGACAATCGTCATCTCCATAAGGCCGATGCCCAGTGATTCAAAGTGTGACTCAAGAATCGCTTGTTGCTCCTGCGCGGTTTTTTCTGGAAAGCAGAGTCGAATATTTGCCTGCGCTAAACGACGGCGTTTTACGGAGAAACGATAGAGCGTGCGGCCTAAAAATCGACCGACAGGGAACTTCCAACGATCAGGCAGGCGCGAGAATAACCAAAACAAACCGATGCCGAGCCAGATCCCCCAAAACTTAGGGTGCAGGAAGTTCGAGTTTGCCTGTCTACCCGTCTTTTTGTTGTTTTTTGAGGGCTTTTTTGTTTTTTGAAGTTTGGAGTCGTTATGATTAGCCATCGGTTTTCTCTCCTGATTGATAGAGATTGGCGTAAAAACCTTGTTGTTCAATCAAAGCGGTATGTGCGCCTAACTCGACCAAATGCCCTTGGTGAAGGACGGCGATTTGATCGGCATTTTCAATGGTGCTGAGTCGGTGTGCGATGATAATGACGGTGCGATTCTGTTTTAAGTGTTCCATCGCTTTTTGAATCATTTTTTCACTCTGATTGTCCAGCGCCGAAGTGGCTTCGTCCAGGATAAGAATAGGCGCATTTTTCAAAAAAGCACGTGCGATGGCTAAGCGTTGGCGTTGCCCACCTGAAAGCTGATTGCCGTTTTCACCGATGTAGGTGTCGAGACCTTGTGGCAGTTTTTCAATAAACTCCCAAGCGAAAGCTGCTTTAGCAGCCGCCATGATCTTGTCATGACTCATGCCTTCCAGGCCGTAAGCGATGTTGGCCGCGACTGTATCATCAAACAAGGTCACCTTTTGACTGACCAGTGCAATCTGCTGTCTTAAAAACAGGCGATCTAACGCCTGAAGGTTTTCACCATCCAGCGTAATTTGGCCCAATGTCGGGTCGTAAAAACGAGCGATTAAGTTCACTAGCGTAGATTTCCCACTGCCCGACTGTCCGACTAACGCGGTGGTTTTCCCCGAAGGGATGGTTAAGCTGAACTCTTTTAACGCAGGCTCATCGCTGCCTGGGTATTGAAAACTGACCTGTTTAAACTCTAATTGGCCCTGTAAATTGGTTAAGATTTTTTGTCCACGATTCGGCTCATCCGGCTGGTCTAGAAGTTCAAAGATACTTTCGGACGCAGCCATGCCTTTTTGAATGACTTCATTAATGCTGGTGAGACGACGAATGGGTTCAAATATCAGGGCCATTGCAGTGATGTAGGCGAGCAACTCACCGGTGGTAAATTGATCGTCAGCAGACATTTGCAGTGCGATGTAGACAATCGCCGCCAAAGCGATCGCGGCCAGAACCTGCACTAAAGGCACGTTTAAAGCCGACACTTTCGTGACTCTCATGGTGTTATTAAGCAGCTCAGTGGCGCTGTATTGAAAGCGGGCTTGTTCATAACGTTCCGCGCCGTAGACTTTAATGTCTTGATGCGCTGTCAGGCTCTCTTCCAGTCGTTGTGTCAACTGCCCCATATTTGACTGCATCGCTTTACTGGAGTGGCGCATTAACTTACTGGCCTTATCAATGATCCACGCCACAATAGGCCCGATTAAAAAGAGGATTAAGGTCAGTTGCCATGAAATATAGAGCAGATAAGAGAGTAACGCTAAGACGGTCAAACTGTCACGAATCAGAGTCACCCAGGCCGTTGAAAGGGCGTTACTCGCCTGGGGCACGTCGTAGGTGATCTTAGACATGAGTCTGCCGGTGCTATAGCTTTGAAAAACGTCGAACGGTAGGTGCTGCATCTTGCGATACATCTCTTTGCGGATATCTAAAATAGCTTTTTGAGCAATCCACTGGCTGAAAACCTTGCTGAAATATTCGGCAACGCCTTTCACAATAAACACGCCGGCCAACAGCAGAGGGATCCAAACAAATGAGTCCGGGTTTTTAGCAATCAGACTCTCGTCGACCAACTCCTTTAAAACCATAGCCGTCGCCGGCTCCATAGCGGCAATCACTATAATCGCCAACAGTGTGACCGCAATCATGCCTTTGTAGGGCAAAATGTAGGTTAACAGTCGACGGTAGAGCGACAGAGTGGCGCGGTCGATCATGAATTACTCCCTTCTTAGAATTTTATTGACGACAATATTGGCCCAGCCGGCACTTTTAAACTGAGCGTCTAACGCAGGTTTGTCGTAGTGATCGGTGACCCACTCTAAAAAAGAAACACCGGGGTTGTTGGTTTGGAATTGCAGAAAATCGTCAAAAAAGTAATCTAACTTTCCGGTTTCGGCCCAACGAAAGTGGCCATATTTCATGCTGAGTTGCTTTAAAGCTTCTTCAATCGGTTTTTTCTCAATAAAATGTTCGTAAAAAACACTCATTAATCCCGCACGATCTGCTCCAGATTTGCAATGGATTAAAATGGGGTATTCGACGCTCTCAAGCAAGGTTTTCGCGTTAAGCACCTTGTCGACATCCGGTAAGCTTCGAGAGGACATAACATGATGAACCAGTGTGACGCCATATTTATCACAGGCCTCTTTCTCTAGTAAATACTGCCCAGTAGTGTCTGCCCGACGCATACTGACCACGGTTTTAATCCCATATTCGGAGGCGACCTTTTTAATGAAAGCCGCTGAAGGGTGGTTGCTGCGGTAAGCCTTTGGTGAGATGGCGTAAAAATTACGGTAAAGAACGCGTAAAACTTCATGGTCAATAAACCATGCCTCGAGATGGGCTTTAAATCGGCCCCATTTGCTGTGAAGGTGTGCCATAAAATATCTATTAATGCCTTAAATGACTGAGTAAATAGAAGGTATTTTACCCCCTTTAAGAGCACTAAATGATAGAATTGCGTTTTCATGTTTCGTGCATCTTTATACTGATGACAGTCTCGGTGCTTTCATCGCGGTGTGTGTTGTTATTGCACCACTGTTTTAAGAGTGCCACCCCATCTTTAGCGTGGTCCTATAGGTGGTTTTATTTTTGCAAAACTTATGAGTTAAAAAATTATGATCGTAGTCACTGGTGGCGCCGGCTTTATCGGCAGTAATATTGTTAAAACGCTGAATGCACAAGGGCGTACCGATATTTTGGTGGTTGACGACCTTAAAGACGGTGCTAAGTTTGTCAATCTGGCGGATTGCGATATTGCGGACTACTTAGACAAAGAAGACTTTCAGCAACGTATTTTTGCCGAGCAAGGCCTGCCTGAAATCGAGATGATCTTTCACGAAGGCGCCTGCTCTTCCACCACTGAGTGGGACGGCCGTTTTATGATGGATAATAATTATGAATACTCTAAAGATGTCTTGCACTACTGCTTAGAAAATCGTATTCCTTTCTTATACGCCTCTTCCGCTTCGGTTTACGGTGATGGTCCAGATTTTATCGAACAGCGCCAATATGAAAAACCGCTCAACGTTTACGGCTACTCAAAGTTTCAGTTTGATCAATATGTCCGCAATATTCTGCCTCGAGCAAAAAGCCAAGTGGTCGGGTTTCGTTACTTTAATGTGTACGGGCCTCGCGAACAGCATAAAGGCGATATGGCGAGTGTGGCGTTTAAATTGCATCACCAAATACTCGCCGGCGAGAACGTTAAGTTGTTTGGTGAATATGACGGCTATGGCCCGGGGATGCAAACTCGTGATTTTGTCTACGTCGACGACGTGGTGGCAGTGAATTTATGGTTTGCTGAGCACCCTGAAAAATCTGGAATTTTCAACCTAGGGCCCGCGAAAGCGCAATCCTTTAAAGAGGTCGCACAAGCGGTGATTGAGTATCACGGCAGAGGTGAAATTGAGTACATTGAATTTCCAGAACATCTAAAAGGCTGTTACCAAAGCTATACTCAAGCAGATAACACCCTGTTACGGCAAGCCGGTTACAGCGCAGAGTTTAAAACGGTTGAACAAGGGGTAACGGCCTATTTAGATTGGCTTACGAGGCGATAGAGAACGACTTTGCGCATACTCCTTATCAAAATGTCCTCCATGGGGGATGTGTTTCACAGTTTTCCAGCCTTGTCCGACGCGCTGCAAAATAGACCAGGCCTGGTCGTTGATTGGGTGGTCGAAAAATCGTTTTCAGAGATTCCAAAGTGGCACCCTGCCGTGGACAAGGTTTATGCGATTGAGTTACGTAAATGGCGCAAAACGCCATTTGCAAAACAGACTCGTCAAGAGATTAAAGAGTTTTTTGAGCGCGTTAATCAGACTCAGTACGATCTTATTCTGGATGCGCAAGGGCTTTATAAAAGTCTTTGGGTCGCCCGACGAGTTAAGGCTCCGGTCGTCGGTTTTGATTTCCGCAGTGCGCGCGAACCCTTAGTTAGTCTGTTTTACAGTCAAAAATACCGGGTCGCCAAAGATCAGCACGCTATTTTGCGCTTACGCCAACTGTTTGCACAGGTGTTGGATTACCCGTTTTCTGACAGCGCAGCCATCGTGTATGGATTAAACACCCAGGCCTGGTCAAAACCCGAAGCAGTGATTGAAAGGTTTGCAAACGCACCCTATTGGGTGTTTTTGCACGGCACCACGTGGGAAACCAAATACTGGCCGGAAAGTTACTGGATTGAACTGTTGCAAACAGCCAGAGCGCAGGGCGTTAAAGTCATTCTGCCGTGGGGCAACCAAGAAGAACATGAACGCGCCTTACGGATTGCGGCTTCGGTTGAAAGTCCTGTCGACGCTCCAGTCAAAAATATAATAGCAAAGCAATCTTTTATTTTGAGTCCAAACAGCACAAATCTAACCGCTTGGGTGCCCGAAGCGATGTTGAGCTTGAATGAGATGGCAAAGATTTTAAAACATGCGCACGCCGTCGTGTCCGTCGACACTGGATTATCGCATGTCGCCGCGGCTTTAGAGGTACCAATGGTGGTGTTGTACCGTGTTACCGATCCAAAACTTGTGGGCGCGGCTGGGGCGAAAGTCACTCGGTTAGAATCGCCTTGTG
>CAZVPH010000071.1:0-7923 GCA_964628125.1 uncultured Thiosulfatimonas sp.
TTCCCAGGACTTTAGCCATGACCGCCTACGGCGATTTAGACCTCTCGGTGATTGACGAATTGCCACCAGGTCGCAAACCAATTGAGACCGCGGTCATAAGCAATGAGCGGCGTTTTGAAGTGATGGAGCATCTGTATGCCAAATGTAAGCAAGGAGTTCAAGCTTACTGGGTCTGCCCGTTGATTGAAGAGTCGGAGTTGTTGCACGCGCAAGCAGCGGAAGTCACTGCCAACCAGTTTACAGAGCAGTGGCCTGATTTGCGGGTTGGCTTGATTCATGGGCGCTTAAAAGGCGAACAAAAAGCCCTAGTTATGGACGCTTTTAAGACCCATCAACTGGATCTCTTAGTCGCCACCACCGTGATTGAGGTTGGCGTGAACGTGCCCAATGCAAGCTTGATGATCATTGAGAACGCCGAGCGTTTAGGCTTGGCGCAACTGCACCAACTTCGAGGACGCGTGGGACGTGGGGATAAACAGAGCCACTGCGTGTTACTCTATCAAGCGCCACTCTCCCAAACCGGTAAGGCGCGCTTGAACATCATGCGTGAAACCACCGACGGCTTTAGAATCGCCGAAGAGGATTTACGCATCCGTGGCCCAGGTGAAGTCTTGGGCACCAAACAGACCGGTGGCCTGCAGTTTAGAATCGCCGATTTAGAGCGCGACAGCGACTGGATTCCTGTGGCCAAAGAGTGGGCTGCTATTTTAATACACCGTTATCCACAGCTGGTAGAAAGCCTGCAAGCCCGCTGGATTGGCCATAAAATTGATTATCAGCACGCGTAAGCTTCATCAAAAAAGGATAAGGCGATAAGAATTCATCTTATGAAACTGTTTTGACCAGGCCTGGTCAAAACGACATTACACCATACACAACGTCATTAAAAAGTACCTCAAAGAGTTTACCAAAGAGTTTTTAAATGCCAAATGACCGTCTCACGAAAATACAAGCCCTGCTCAAAAAACAGGCATCAAAGTTCCCTGATAATCCAACAGCTTTGGCACATCCAGTTGTTCAGACGCACAGTGCCCAAATGCGAGGCAAGTCTGTTTTTTGGAAACCCGCCCGATTGATTCAGCGGATCAGTCGTTCAGCGCACATTCGCGCTTGGCTCAGCACCCCGGATTCGCTCACCGCACACCTGCGCCAAACGTGTCCGCACTTAAGTGTACGCGTGCTTTCAGAAATTCTAGAACGCCCGCTGGCGGATGAATCAATCGCCCTCGGCTTGCCAAACAATGACCAGGCCTGGGTAAGAACGGTTCTGTTGCAGTGCGGTCTGCAAAACTGGGTCTACGCCCGTACAGTCATTCCCAACTTAACCTCAGAAAACCCTTGGGCAAGCCTGCAACAGCTTGGCACCAAACCGTTGGGCGAGGTATTGTTTGAGTTGCCTAGCATCCAACGCAGTCCATTTGAATTCAGTCGCCAAGCGTTAAACCATTGGCCAGGTTTAACCGAACAGCTGACTGCCGAAGAAGTAGACAGTCCAGGCTACGCGCGCCGCTCCATCTTCACTCAAAAAAATGCGCCCCTACTGCTCACAGAAGTATTTCTACCAGGCCTGATAAAACGCTGAACACGCTCACAGCCCAGCCTGTTCTCATTGTCCTGGCCTGTCTTCCTACTCTTTTATCCGGACAATACACAACACCATGGTATGAAAAAAAGCGCCGCCACGATCATCACTGTTTTTTTGGATGACAAATTTGCATTAGGGTTTTTCATAAAAAAAGCGTCTATAGAGACGCCTAATACCCACCTATTGCCTTGTCCGATCTGCATACTTTTTTGTTATCAAGCAGCAAGCACTCAATGCATACTCATGTAATATTAGACCATCTTCTTAGGTCTTAAATTGGCCCACCAAATTACACAACTGTTTTGATAACACACCAACTTCGGTGCTTGATTGGTAGGTTTTAGCAGCACCATTGGCGACATTTTCGGCAACGGCACTGATCTCATCAATATTTTCATTGACCATATCGGCTTGCTCTCGTTGGTTTTCTGACGAAGTTGCAATTTTTGAACTCATCAACCCAATGTTTGCGACGGCGTCTTCGATCGCTTGCAGGGATCGCCCTGCTTCGCTGGCGTGATCGACACTTTCATTGGCTTTTTTACGCCCCAATGTCATCACCTCAACCGCTTTCTCTGAAGCCGTCTGTAAATTGGCCACCGTCGACTCTATCTCTTTGGCAGACGCCTGCGTTCGGCTGGCCAGAATGCGCACCTCATCCGCGACCACTGCAAAGCCTCTGCCATGCTCACCGGCTCTTGCGGCTTCAATCGCTGCGTTTAGAGCGAGTAAGTTGGTCTGTTCGGCAATGTCTTTAATCACATCCAACACATTCCCAATAGTTTCGCTGTCTTGCTCTAAACGTTTGATAACGGTTGCAGCATTTTGAACCTCTTCGGCCAATAATTTGATCGAAGCAGTAGTGCTATTAACAACCAAAATGCCACTGGCCGTTGCACTTCTGGCAACAGAGACTGAGCTGATGACGCCTTGAGTGTGATTCGACATCTCGAAAACGGCGGTGTTCATACTCTGCATCGCATTGACGACGTTGTAGGTTCCTTTTTTCTGTTGCTCAAAACCTTTTTGAGCCATCTTGGTTTCAGAAACCATCTCTTCTGAGGCGGTGCCTAGCTGGTCTGAAACGTCTGCGATGCGTTTGATCATTTGGCGTAGGTTCTGTGACATTAAGTTAAAGCTGTTCGCCATATCGCCAATAAAGTCGTTACTGTTCATGATGCAGTTATGAGAGATATCGTTGTTACTAATGGCGTTGGCGACTTCAGCAATCTTTTTAAGACGCCGTAACAGCATCTTATTCAGCAACCAAAAGTTAAATAAACCGATGCTAATGCCGGCAATAATACAGGACATGATAAACCACCCAAGCATTCCCTCTTTCCAGTCGACAAAGAGGTTTGCAAAGATCGGAAATAAAATGCCCATGCTAAATCCAAAGGCCATAAAAGCGAGGAACATATTCCTTAATATACTGGGTTTGCTAAAGTCGGATGAGATCATAGTTTTAACGCTCTGTAAGATCCTTAAGGACCGGATAAAAGTAAGGTTACGATAGTATAGTAAGCAAAGTAAGCAAAAACCTATCCAACCTTTTGAATTACTAAGCTTAATCCCCCTTAAGGCTCGCAAAATCGCTGGTTCCGATCAAATCGAACTCTACAGATCAAGCGTCTTTAGACTGCTTAAGGGGCTCAATTAAAGCATCTAAACTTATTCTACGCTGTTTTACCCCAGCACTGAGCTTGTTCGCCATACATAAGACCTGTTGAAGCAGCACCACCTTTTATAAGCCCGACCTTCGGGGACCCAATTTTTTAAAGACGGATCAAGTAGAATGGTTATGGGAAGTAACGAAGTCTGGAAGACTGCTTAAGCTTTACTAAAACGCCTACTTGTTTTCTTGGCTTATGAGCTGAAGGCGATCGCAGCAGGTAACTCTCGTTAATTACCAGCTTAACCCCTAATTTTTGCATTAAAAAATTAAAAGTCAGGCTTGGTTGCGCTCATTTTCGCTTCGACTATCACACGGTTTAAAAAAGGTGCATGAATCATGAAATCAAAATTTATTACTGCATTGGCGAGCATTGCCGCGTTCTTTGGGACCAGCGGCACGACCTCAGCACTTGCCGAAACATCCGCTGATAATGCTCTATCAGCTCGCTTAAACGATGCTCTCTGGGACGGTAAATCCATCCCTGATGGACAGCAGTGTTTAAGGTTTGGTGGCGAGAAACCGGCGACACCGCCGCTTAAAATATCCGGCATTCCGACCAGTACTAACCTGTTAATACTGGAGTACAGCGACCGCAGCTTTGAACCGATGAATCATGGCGGTCACGGTCGAATGGCGTATGCCCTGTCAAGGCCGGCGCAAAGTGTTGAACTGCCGGCGGTTCCAGGCCACAGTTTTGAGCTGCCGACGGGTTTTATCTCGCTGGGCGCGCACCGCAATCCTAAGTGGGATAAGGCGGGAACCTATATGCCACCTTGCTCAGGCGGTAAAGGCAACGCGTATTATGTAACCGTGCAAGCCGTGCATTACGACGGTTTTAAAACCGAGGTGTTGGCAAAAACCGTATTAGAAATGGGACTGTTTTAAATCGTTTGTTGTCATGTCAACAAACGATTGACAGCGACACATTTGATAACATAAGAGAGTTCGCTCAAGATGAAGTCTAAATCAAAAATGCTGACAGCCTTAGCAACAACGGCCGTCGAAACCACCGTGAGCTGTGCAACCTGCCAGGCCTGTTGCTGCCGCTTAGAGGTGATGCTGATTACAGACACCGGTGTACCAGAACGTTTTATTGAAGAGGATGCGTGGGGCAGTCGAGTGATGGCACGGCTGGAGGATGGTTGGTGCGCGGCACTCGACCGCGACACTTTTTTATGCAGTATCTATGAAAATCGACCGTTAATTTGCCGTGAATTCAGTCTTGGTGAGTTTGAGTGTCTAACAGAACGCAAAGCCTGTTTACCTTAATCAACTTCTGCCGGCGTCCTTTAAACCGCCGAATCATCTCTAAAATTTTACAACACTCTTTTATGACGACATAAGATCGTGCCTAAACGTTCTCCTGACTTAAACTCTTTCAGAGCACTTAAGAGCAGTTGCCAGCTGTTAACGGTCTTGCAAGACTGCTAGGCATTTTATTCCAATGCCCGTTCTTAGGACAATCCACGCGCTCGCGCGGTTAAACGAACCCTAGTGTTAGACACGTACAATAGAAAACGTTCTTAAACTGAGTTGTTTATTTATGACCCAGCTTTTTTGCATCGAGGCAGTGGTCGAAATAACGTTTAAATGGGCGGGTAGAAGCGAACCTCCAGCTGCAACATAACACTGAGTTGAGTCGTGCTAAAGTTCTGGTCTTCGTACCAAGCAGCTCTGGGTTCTAGCTCAACAAACAACCACTCTTTATAGACTTTTTCCCGCCAATTCATCCCCACAGAAACTTGGTTCAATATCGCCGTTTGATTGTCGACCAAACCATAGGCGCTCATATAATAGGCGTGCACTCGGTGGGCGTTAATGGTCTCATACCAAAGCAACTTTTGATTTAATTGATAATCACCTCTTTCCTCCCACCAGACCGCGGATGTCTGGCTGCGCAGCAGTCGTTTTGGCTGCCATTGATAATCCACGACTTGCTCAGAATCCAGCGCAGCCCCTTTATGACGTTCCCAATAAATATCCTGAGTTGTACGGCTCAACCATTTGTCAGTCAGATCGGCTTTATAGCGCATCCTTAAGCGCCCGAAAGGATTGGGGTTAATAATATCAGTGAATTTCAGTCCAAAGTCCAAGTGACTAAAGCTGTTCATTTTTCCAAACAATAGATAGCGCGCGCCCAGTGAAGTACTCTTATCCTCAGCGCCTGTGACAGTTCCTGGACTGGTCGTCGCGGCTTCAACGGATTGGTTGCCATAGAGAGAGTCTTCAAAAGAGGTGACCACAACTTTCCAGCGATGATTGGTTTTGGACAGATCGATGTGGGCTCTGAAACGCAGCCCAGAGCTGAGCCTGCCGTGACTGTCGAGCGTCATTGGCAGCAGCACATCGAGTCGACTGCCTTTTTGAACAACGTCCAGGCTGTCGTCTCCAAAAAAATGATCGATGCCTTCGCCGGTACTGTTCACATATTGACCTACCTTCGCCTGCCAAGTATCCAAACGATGTAACAAGGAGCCAGCCGATTGGCTTTCGGTTGAGTGCAGCAAGTACTCTTTCGGGAGCATGGGCTTTACGGAGTCGACAGCGGAGTGGTTTACACCAACGCTCTTGACTTCAGAAACTGCCGGAGCGTCACCACCCAACAGAACCTCATGGTCAGTAAGCACATTTTGACCCGACGAGGCCCCATCAAAAGTAGTGGTTTCAGCAGCAACGGACAAAGAAACCGAGCAGATTAACAAGCCAAACCAAACCCTGAGCGTTATAATCAAGCGGTGCGATTTAGCTCTTTTCTCTATAAACTCTGATGGTAACGTTTCTCTATGTCGTCTCAAATTAATCAAATCCAATCGTCTTACAATGCCACAGAAGACAGAATACTCTTAAAGATTAAAACCCTCAATGAACAGGTCTACCTCGCCTGGCTAACACGCCGTTTTATCGGTTTATTACTGCCCCTACTTCATGGCCAGCATCCCACCACGGGCGAAGCGTTGTTTGATGAAGTGACGACCATGAACCATCAAGCCCAAAAACAGCAGACACAATCAAAAGGTGACTTTGGCAGCACTTACGAAGAGCCTGAAAACCCGACTTTTCCTTTAGGTGACAGCCCTATTTTATTGGTAAAAATGACCTTTAAGAACTTGAACCAGGCGGAATCGGATGCACCACCGCAGTTAATTTTAGAACCGGAGCAAGGCCCGGGGATTGTTCTGCCTTTTAACCCTGAACTGCTCGGGGCGCTCTTAAAAATATTTGCCGAGGTGATAGAGCAAGCGAACTGGTCGTTAGACGTTGCGCCGATTATAACCATGCCGGCAGACTCCAGCTTACAGTAGCCAATCTAAGCGTTGATCGATCTTCATAAAATTGACCAGGCCTGGTCAATGTGTAACTTTTTTTAAAAAGAGCTTATGGCGTAATCAGTAGCAATGCCGATGAGGACCACTAATCCGATCCAGTGATTCTGTAAAAAAACCTTAAAGGCGATCTCCGCTTGATGGAGTGCTAATCGCTTTAGATCATAGATAAACCAGACCGCCACAACTGTCAAACTGGCAAAATACGCCAAACCGAGTCCAAACAGTTCCCCGAGCCAAACTAACAACCCCAGCATGAGCAGTTCAAAAACGCCTACCCATAAAACCAAGCGCTCTCCAAAAAGAATCGCGGTCGATTTGACGCCAATTTTTAAATCATCTTCTAGATCGCTCACCGCGTACGCAGTGTCGTAGATAAGCGACCAGATCAGCGCGATGGCAAACACCGGCCAGACTTGCCACGGCACCTCACTTAAGACCGCGGCGAAGGCCATCGGCACTGCCCAGGCGAATGCTGCGCCTAAAAAAGCCTGAGGCCAATGAGTATAACGTTTCATAAAGGGGTATAAAGCGGCTAAAAAAAGTGCACCCAGTGAGAGCCAAACCGTTAGGCTGTTTAAGGTAAGCACTAAGCCAAATGCAATTAAGCAGAGGATCGCGAAGAATCCCAACGCCTCTTTTGAGGATAAAACGCCTGTCGCTAAAGGCCGATTGCAGGTTCGTTCCACGTGGCCATCGAGATGTCGATCAGCGTAGTCGTTAATCGTACACCCTGCCGAGCGCATCAGAATCGCACCCACGGTAAACACAAACAGCAAGTAGAGATCTGGCAAGCCTTCTGAGGCCAGCCAAAGCGCCCACAGTGCAGGCCAAAGTACCAGATAGATACCGATAGGACGGTTGATCCGCGTGAGGGCAATGTAGGCCTGTAATTTAGTCATCAGCACTCTGTTCACTTGAGTTATCCACGGTAGATGGCACGTGCAGTTGTTGAAGTAAGCGTTGAATCTGGTTTGACGCAGACGAGTGTATTTCAAGCAACGCGGTCGCCACGCCTTGTTGATCGTTATAACGTAAAATGACTTTTTGATCGTCAAGCATCCAGTGGATTTCATACCCCCAGCCAACCAGATGTGTCTGACCGGCGTCCTGATGGGTGATTTTCCACTGCGCTTCGGCCATGAGTTGCTTAAAAGCATCGCATTGGTCAGCGGGGATTTCAATGATTTGCATGGCGGTTCTCTCTTTGCTTAACGGATTCAGTCAACTGCTTCAACCAACCGATTTGAAATTCGTACTTGCAAAGTCACCAGGCCTGGTAACTTTAGTTTTTGGTCGGTTTTGACCACCCTTTAAGAGTGAGTTGCTTAGATCGGCTT
>CAZVPH010000072.1:0-7887 GCA_964628125.1 uncultured Thiosulfatimonas sp.
CTTAATGGGGCGTTCGTCCACGGCTCAGCGGTCGTCTGATAGGCAAAGCTTGCCACAGGCAAGATCGACCCTATGAGCGCTAGAATTAAAAACCGTTTGCCCAGCAAACCTGCCCGCCAAGGTCGAAGCATCATTTACTAACCAAGCGACTTTGAAATAATTTCATATAAATCCTTCGACAATCCGGGGGTTGCCAGCATACGCTCTAAGGCTGCATGCATTTTCTGTTTCCTAGATGCATCGTAACGTTGCCACTGAGTAAAAGGCGTAATAATTCGAGCTGCCACTTGAGGGTTCAGCGCGTCCAGCTGAATAATTTGCGAAGCTAAAAACTCATAACCTAGACCGTCCTCTCGATGAAAGCCCAAGAGATTAAGACGACCAAACACGCCCAAAACACTTCGAGCACGATTCGGATTAGACAGCTTAAAGTCGGGATGTTGCACTAAAGCTTGAACCTGCTCAAAGGCATCGACATGAGATGAGGCCGCTTGCAATGCAAACCACTTATCCAATACCAAACCCTCTTCCCGCCAGGCCTGGTAAAAGTGCTCTAAACACTCAATTCGGTCTGCATGATCGGTGTGTGTGAGGGTTTCAAGTGCCGCCAGCACATCGGTCATATTCTCTTGCAGTTCATACTGCGCCTTACCTAACCCAAACTGCTGGGGCAGCAGCATTAAATAACGCAAACAAGCGTTCTTTAACTTACGTGAAGCAATGTCATCCTTATGGTAGCGATAGACGTTTCCTGGCTGATGTAAGCGGCTGTATACAGCCAGCAGTTCTGTTTCAAACTGCTCCGCGAGCACAGTTCTTAACCAGAGGTGCGCTTCAAACAGTGCTTCAACATCAATCACCTCAAGCTGCTCGCCTAAATAGGTTAAGTCGGGCAAGGTGATGGTTAAAGCGATCAACCCAGAGTCGGTTTTTGAATCGTTTAAAAGATTTGCAAACGCCACCGTCAACGCAGAGGAGTTTACAAACGGTTGTCCTTGCTCGTAACGTGCGACATTCTCTTTTAATGTGTTTAGCGCCAACAGTTGAAACGACTCCCAACGCACAAAACTGTCTGTGTCCGCGGACGCAAGTAAGCTCAGCTCTGTATCGCTGTAGTCATACTCAAGATGCACCGGAGCCGAAAATCCTCGCAACAAAGACGGTATGGGCTGCGAGGCGACGTCAGTAAACGTAAAGGCATCGACAGAGTTGCTTAACCGCAACACTAACTCGTCGCCTGCTCCCATGACTTTTTTGGCGGTCGTCGCGTCGGGAATCAGTGGCATCGGTTCGCCTTGCTCAGAAAGCAGGCCGATTTTAAGCGGGATTAGCAACGGCTCAAATGACTCTGAACGACCTACAATCTGTTGACGACACTCTATTTGATAGGTTTTTAACCCGGCGTCGTAATGCGTCTTAACCGTTAAGGTCGGTGTGCCAGCTTGCACATACCAAGCGTGCATTTGTGACAAATCCACATCATTAGCATCCGCCATCGCATTTCTAAAATCCACCACCGTTACCGCTTGGCCGTCGTGGCGTGCACCGTAAAGGTCCATGCCTTTTCGAAAGCCTGCTTCACCCAACAAGGTATGGTACAAGCGCACCACTTCTGCGCCCTTCTCGTAAACCGTCATGGTGTAAAAGTTGTTCATTTCAATATACGATTGCGGTTGAATCGGGTGTGCCATTGGTCCGGCGTCTTCGGGAAACTGATGATTTCTTAGCCCCTTGACGTCCTCAATCCGTTTTACCGCAGACGACAACATGTCCGCGCTAAACTCCTGATCCCTAAACACGGTTAACCCCTCTTTAAGGGTCAACTGAAACCAGTCTCTGCAAGTCACTCGGTTGCCGGTCCAGTTATGAAAATACTCATGACCGATAACCGACTCTATCCCTTCATAATCGACATCGGTCGCCGTCTCCGGCTTGGCTAAAATAAATTTAGAGTTAAAGACATTCAGCCCTTTGTTCTCCATCGCTCCCATATTAAAGTCATCCACCGCGACAATCATGTAGATGTCCAAATCGTAGCTCAAACCAAACCGCGTCTCATCCCAGCGCATCGACTTTTTTAAAGAGTCCATCGTGTGTGCACATTTATCTAGGTTTCGAGCTTCAACATAAATTTTTAACGCAACAGTCCGATTTTCGGCCGTCACAAACTGATCTTCAACACACTCTAAATTTCCGGCAACCAGCGCAAACAGATAGCTCGGTTTTTTAAAAGGGTCTTGCCACACTGCATAATGTCGATTGCCTTCAAGCTCTCCTGATTCAATCAAGTTACCATTGGAAAGCAATACCGCATTTTCGTTTTTATCGGCGATGATTTTAGTGGTGTACAGCGTCAGCACATCGGGACGATCAAAAAAGTAGGTGATCTTCCGAAAACCTTGCGCTTCACACTGTGAGCAATAGTTTCCACTGGTGCGATACAAGCCTTCCAGCGCCGTATTCTCTTGAGGTGAAATCATGGTTTTAACCACCAGCTCAAAAGTTTCGACCCCTTTGGGCAATAACGTACTCTTGAGCGTTAAACTTTCAGCATCGACCACACACTGTTGTCCCACTTCACCTCCATTTAAGAGCACCGATAACAAGGTGAGCTCCTCCCCTGCTAAGATCAAATCTTTATTTTCTGACAAAGCCTGGATCTGCATTCTGCTTGTGACCACAGTCTCAGTGGGGTGCAGTTCAAATTCTAAAAAGACCGAAACAATGTCAAAATTAGGGGCTTGATAATCTTTTAAATAATGGATAACAGGAGATTGTTGTGTCATGGATAACCTTAATTTCTAGAGAAAATAAACATTGATAAAAATAGAGTAAAAATAAAATTAAAATAGATATTTAATTTTTAAAACAAACAAAAAAGCCTTTCCGTCACGTGGACAGAAAGGCTTTTATCATCACAAAGTTCTCGAAAATCTTAATGAATACTTTGATTAATATGAGAACTCGGCACGACGGTTTTTAGCCCAGGCTGCTTCTGTCTGTGCGTCATCAACTGGATTGTCTTCTCCATAGCTGATCACGGTAATACGCTCAGCACTGACCCCTTCTGCGATCAAAGCGTTTTTAACCGCTTCTGCACGGCGCTCACCTAATGCAAGGTTGTATTCACGTGTGCCGCGCTCATCAGTATGCCCTAGAACTTTAACCGTCACAAAACGCTCTAACGACATGTAGTCCGCGTTGTTCTTAATGATTTGATAATCGCTTGATTGGATGTCAGAACGATCAAACTCAAAGCGAACAACTTTGCCCTGAAGGTTTGACAATAATTCTGCTTTTTGTGCTTCTAACGCCTGCGCTGCTGCAAGTTGTGCTGCGACGGCATCCTGGTCATCTTGATCCACAACGATTGTCGCAGAAGCGTCAGTATCAGCCTCGTTCGTTTTGGGCGCAGAACTACACCCGACTAATGTTAAGCCCAAAAAACCAACTAAAAACAATTGCTTAATGCTTTGAATAGACATGATCCACCTTAATTTTTTTATGAATAAAACCTTGGTTAATATAACCGATTTGGCCTAAAAAAAAATGCTTTTTATGGGGCGATCATCCTTAATGTAAAGATATTAAACATTTAGACAATGCACGCCCAACAATCCAAGCTATTAAACGCTCACTCTTTATTAAAACCTCCTCCCACAAGTCTTTAAACAGGTATTTTTTTATCCGCTGCCGCTCGAGTTCTTACAATAAACTAGGGCTCACCTTTTCCTTAAATAAAAGGACTTGACAAAACTAAAAAAACAAATACATCTTCTAAATTAAGGTTAAACCACAGCTTGATTAAATTTTAAGCAATTTGATATTTGTTCGCTCTTTTAAACAACTTGGGCGCCTTCTTATCATTTTACACACAAAGTTATCCACAGGTTTTGTGGAAAAGAATTCGGTGAGTTGTAAAGAACATAAAAGGATTAGGCATCGCTACTAATAACCAAATATCAACGACTTAGCGTTAAACCAATAAGTCAACCTGAGAATTAAAAAATAAATTAAGGCCAAATCCTTGTCAAGTTGTTTTTAAGGTTATTCACTTTTACTTTCTGAAAAGCGGAATTCATCAACCAACACGGGATATGTTAGAATTACGTCCATTTAAAATGCGATTGAATAAGGTTGTTTTAAGAGCGTCTGAAGCACGGATAAACCCATTCAATCTTCACACTATTTAATTTAGAGGGCTTTACATGGCAAATATCTTAGGCATTGGTAATGCCGTTTTAGACATTATTTTTACTGTCCCGCATTACCCGCATGAAGACGAAGAGATTCGTGCTCTCAATAAAAGCGTCGCACTGGGGGGTAACGTCAATAACACCCTTTATGTTCTAAATCAGCTGGGGCACAACACGGCCATCTGCACCACCGTTGCAACCGACAACGAAGCCAAACTTTTAGTTGCGGGCATTAAAGAGCGTGGTATCAGCACCGAGCACGTGCAGACCTTTATCCAAGGCCGCACTCCCAGCTCATTTGTGACCCTCAATGCAGAAAATGGTCATCGCAGCATTGTCCATTATCGTGATCTGCCAGAAGTCACCTTTGACTATTTTGCCAAAATTGAAATCGAAGAGTACGACTGGCTGCACTTTGAAGGGCGCAATTTGGAAAACTTGCCGGGCATGTTAAACATCGCTAAAACTTTTTTGACACATCAACCCATCTCATTAGAGATTGAAAAACCGCGCGAAGGGATTGAGGCTTTAATCCCACATGCGAATTTAGTGATTTTTTCTCACCATTACGCTCAGGCAAAAGGGTTTTCCAATGGAGAAGCCCTCCTGACGCATATTAAGAGCAGCTCGCCCGACATCAACCTTGTGTGCACTTGGGGTAATCAAGGCGTTTGGCACTCTGCGCCGAACGGAGACATAAAACACACTCCGGCCGAAGTGATTAACCCAGTGGTAGACACTTTGGGCGCTGGCGATACTTTTAATGCTGGACTAATTCATCACCTTGTTTTGGGTAAAACGCTGCTCGAAGCGGTTGAAAGCGCCAGTAAATTGGCCGCTCAAAAATGCCGTCAATTTGGTTTGGACAAACTCTTAGAGGTTCAACATCAAGACAAACCTTTGGCCAATCTCAAAACGCTTAGCAACGCCAAAACATTAGTGGTGAACTCTGGCACACAATCGGTTGTATTGATTAAGTTTGAAGAGACGGTAAAAGCTTATGTGAACAACTGCCCTCATCAAAACGTGCCCCTAAATGAAGCCTACAAAATAGATGTGAATCCGTTTGAAAAGACCATGAAGTGCTCAGTACACGATGCCTACTTTAACATTGAGGATGGTTTATGTATTGAAGGGCCGTGCTGGAACGAAGCCTTAGAAACGGTCGCCATTCGCGTGGATGAAGCGGGAGATATTTATCTCGCTTAAACAGGGAATATAGACAACCAAACAACTGACCAGGCCTGGTCAGTTATTTAATTCGATTTTGAAGAAAGGGTTTGGGTACAACTTAGGATTTGCAGCTTGAAGCTTACAACTTGTAACGCAGCATTTTAATTGAAAACTTATGCCTTAGAAAGATGGCGTTGGCGGTAGGCTTCGTACACCGTCACTCCGGTGGCGACCGAGACATTTAAACTCTCAACAACACCCACCATTGGTATCGCAGCAAGGTAATCACACGACTCTTTGGTTAGACGTCTTAAGCCCGTACCTTCAGTCCCCATGACAATGCCAATCGAGCCGGTAAGATCTTGATCATAAATGGTCTGATCGGTTTCACCGTCCAAACCCACCATCCACATTCCCGCTTGTTGCATCTCTTTAATTGTACGCGTTAAGTTGGACACCACGATTAATTTAACATTGTCCGCCGCGCCTGAGGCGACTTTGCGCACAGTCGCGTTCATACCCACGGAGTTGTGTTTTGGAATGATCACCGCATCGACACCAGAGGCATCCGCTGTTCGCAAAATAGCGCCCAGGTTATGCGGATCCTGCACTTCATCTAAAAAGATGAACAGTGGATTGCTGGTTTTCTCGACCAGACTCACTAAATCGGCTTCATTCAAGTCCGGTTGTTTGGCAACCAGCGCCATCACTCCTTGATGTGTGCCATCCACTTTATTGAATGCCGACTTCGCCACATATTCAGGCGACAAGCCTAGGCTAAGAGCGTAGTCGTATAAGGATTGCTGGCGATTATTCAACCGGCCTTTCACAAAAGACAGCGAGTAAACTAAATGTGGCGCTTGTTTTACAAATTTTTCAACCGCATGCAGTCCATAAATAACTTCTTGCTTCACGATTACTCTTGCCCTTTCGCAGTTGGTTTTCTGCTTTTGCGTGGATAACGCTTCTTACGAGTTGGTTTTTGATCATCACCACCCTCCGAGGCACCATCATGAACATCACCGTTTGCATCGTCTTTTTTGACTTGTGCTTCGCCTTGTTCAATCGAACCACCTGAGATAAAGCGTAAATCAACTTTACGGTCGTCCAATTTAACTTGTGCCACTTGAACGCGAATACGGTCACCTAAACGATAGACCTTACCAGTACGCTCACCTTTTAAGCAGTGACGAGCGTTATCGTAGTGGAAGTAGTCTTCGCCCAGCTCAGTAATGTGCACCAGACCTTCAACATAGAGGGGCTCCAACTCCACAAACAGACCGAAGTTCGTCGCCGCGGTGACAACCGCGTCATACTCTTCACCCAATCGGTGCGATAGGAATTCACATTTCAGGAAGGTGATGGCATCACGAGTCGCTTCGTCCGCTCTTCTTTCCGTATCCGAACAATGTTGACCTAACTCGGCCATTTTGGCTTCATCGTAGGCAAAGCCTTCTGCGCCTGTTTTCTTCCAAGCGTGCTGAATCGCACGGTGGACCAACAAGTCAGGATAGCGTCGGATGGGAGACGTAAAGTGTGTGTAGTGCTCGTAGTTCAGACCAAAGTGGCCTTTATTATCAGGTTGATAGACCGCTTGATTCATACTTCTTAATAAAACGGTTTCCACGAGATGTCGGTGCGGTTCATCGGCGACCTTGGCCATAACAGCTGCGTAATCTTGTGCCGTCGGTTCATCCCCCCCTTCCAGCGTTAAACCAAAGTCATTTAAAAAAGTTCTGACATTTTTTAAACGCTCTTCAAGCGGCTTTTCGTGCACACGATAGACGATTGGAATTTTGTGCCACTTTAGGTAACGGGCAGTCGCCACGTTAGCCATCAGCATGCACTCTTCAATTAACTTGTGCGCATCGTTGCGTGTTACAGGCAGGATCTCTTTAATTTTCAGATCGTCGTCGAACACAATGCGAGTTTCAGTGGTGTTAAACTCAAGCGCGCCACGTTCTTCACGTGCTTTTTGCAACACACTGTAAAGCGCACTCAAATCCTCTATGCACGGCACCTGTTCAGCGAACTCTTCACGGTACTCACTCTTATCATTGGTCATGATGTCGTTCACTTGATCGTACGTTAAACGCGCTTTAGAGTTCATCACCGCTTCGTAGTACTGACTGCGTTCGAGTTTGCCGTCTTCAGAGATGGCCAAGTCTGCCACCATGCATAAACGGTCGACATGTGGATTTAGAGAGCACAAACCATCCGACAATTTAGAGGGCAACATCGGTACAACGCGCTGTGGAAAGTAGACAGAGTTACCACGTTTAATCGCCTCTTTATCAATCTCTGAGCCAGGTTTGACATAGTGTGAGACATCGGCAATCGCCACCACTAAACGCCAACCACTCTTACGTCGTTTTGCAAACACGGCGTCGTCAAAGTCTTTAGTGTCCGCGCCATCTATGGTCACTAGCTGCAGGCTTCTTAGGTCTTTACGACCCACTAAGTCCGCTTCCGTCACTTCATCTGGAATCGCCTTCAGCTCTTCCAGTAATTCGTCTGA
>CAZVPH010000073.1:0-7876 GCA_964628125.1 uncultured Thiosulfatimonas sp.
CAGGCCTGGATTTGGAATATTCCTTTCAATGACGGGGTTACATCCGCCGGAATTGTCTGCGATGAAGCCTATTTTAAAAGCTTTAATATGACGGAAGCAGAATTTTTTGATCACATGATGCAAACCAACACGGCGGCGTCTAAACGATATGCAAACGCCACAAAATTGAACGAAGTTCGTAGCATTGACGGCTATTCGGCAGCGGTGACTAAATTATTTGATAAAAACTTTGTGTTGGTGGGCAACGCCTCTGAATTTCTCGACCCTGTTTTCAGCTCTGGCGTAACCTTAGCGCTGGAGTCTGGAACCGTCGCGGCAGATTTGACCATTGCAGAGCTGCGCGGCGAAACCGTCGATTGGCAAGTCGATTACGCTGACTATATGATGGTGGGCATTAATGTGTTCCGTGAATACGTAAACGCTTGGTATGACGGACGTTTGAAGTCGGTGCTTTTCTATGACGACAAAGCCGAGAAAGTATCACAATCGGTGGTTTCGGTTCTCAGCGGTTATGTCTGGAATACTGATAATGTATTTGTCACTAACCCTAAAAAAATGATGGACACCATCTATCAACTCTCCGTTAGGGGCTAGAGAAGTAAAGAGAAGTAAAGAGCAGTAGGTGAGGCATGAGGGGGGAGTAACGCCTGCTCATTTTGCCTTATCGCTTGACTATATCACTTGTCCTTGTCGCGTTACTTTATTGTTCTGTTTTATCGTTCTATTTCATGGTTTACCCAGCCAGCTCTAATTTTTAGAATTATCTTTGGTGACTGTCTCAGGGATTATCTCTGAGGCTCTCGTCAGATTTTTCAGCCGGTCCTGTCATTTTTGAGGTGAACAGGGCCAAGCTGTAAACCCATAAAACGCCTATCAACACTGTTAAGCCAATCGCATTCAACAGAGCAAGTTGGCTGATGCTTAATATTCCAAATGACCCTAAAGTGGTCAGAAATGCGACTCGGATGGAACGATTCCACTCATGAGCGTGTTCGCTCTGTCGTGCGCCTTCAAAAAACAACAGGCTGTAATCAATGCCGATGGCCGCGACCAACATGAGGCTCATTAGGTGGAAGATGCTTAAAGGGATGTCGAGCAGGGTGAAGCTGACCAAGGTGAACAGAATGGCCACTGCAATGGGGCTGAGCACCAACCAAGTGTGTTTGAATTGTCGGTATTTCAACCAAATAATAAAGCTTAAGAGCGCGAGAATGAACCCCAATATTTTAAATAACTCGCTACGAATGTCACGGATTTGTTCGGCGACCAGTGCGCGTTGATTAAAATAGAGCAGGCCCAAGTCCGCATGTTGGTCAACAAACGTTTGGATGGCCGCGTCTGAGGCGACCCCGGACAGTGGGATAACGCCCAAGAATTGGTCGGGCATCTCAACCACCCATTGACGCGCCAGTTGCGCTGAGGCGTCATCGGCTTGGATGAATTGTTGGTAGGTCAGCAAAGGCTGTTGTCGACTCTGCTCAAGAGCTTGGGTAAAGGGCTGAAAGTGCTGGGCTGTAAAGCGTGTGCCTTCAACGGCGTGCTGTAAAGCGGCTGCGACCTGGACTGAATTGGGCAGACTCTGTTGTCGCTCCGCTTGGCGTTTTAGGCTGGGCAAAATATGCGACAGCAGTTGAAAGTTCTGGATGCTGCCTGAGGTTTGCAGCGCTTGAAGAGAAGGGGTTAACGCCTCTTGTGATTGCAGAAGAGTTTCGATCTCTTTGGCGGTCAAGAGCAGTTGTTTGCCGACCTCTTGATAACCAAACAGCGCTCTCAATTGTTGGTCGGTTTGAATCAATTGTTCTGAAACGGGGCTTAAACTGGCGATATCATCCTGCCACTGAATCGGTTTGAGCCATAGGATCACGGCGCTGATAATAACCAGGCCTGGTAGAACAAAGCGCTGTGCGTTCTTTTGCAAGGGCGTCTGTTTGTTAAGCGCTGGCGTGACCGACTGAACGGACGATGTCGATTCTAGACCCTTGTGCGGGGGTGAAACTTGATAGTGAGCAGCAAGATAGGGCTTGAGCGCGCCGGTAATGATAAGGGCGGTCAAAAGTCCGCTGGCGGCAAAGATGGCCATTTGCTGTAGGCCTTGAATCTCTACCCACCAGAGCGTTAAGAATCCAAATGCGCTGGTGAGCGCACCTAAACGAATGGTCGGCCAAATTTTTTGCACGACACGACTCTGTTTGGATTGATAGGCAGAAAACGTGTGGATGGGATAATCAATGGCGACCCCTAATAGAATCGCGCCCAACGCCAGGGGGATCAATTGCATACTGCCAAACAGGGTGATGGTGCTGAGGATGCCAACGGCAACCGCGCCTAACAGCGGTAAACTGCTCAAAAACAGCAACTTTGGAGAGCGAAAAGCGATCCATAACGCCAGAAAAATCATGCCACTCGCCAAACCAGTGGTCCAGTTCACCGCTGTTTTAATCTGCTGTTCTGCTTGCTGTGCAATCCACTCTGCTCCAGAGAGCTCAAAGTTTTCTCTGCCTAATAAGTGTTCTAATGTTTGTTCGATCTCTTTTTCTGAACTGTTCCCTGGGTCTTTTCTTGCGCCTGTCTCTAAGTCTTGTTCAAATCGTTGCTGTACTTCAATTAATAACAAAGCTCGTCCATGCTGTTCATTCACCCAAACGCCCTCTTTCTTAGCGAGTTGCTGGCTCGGCTTTAGCTGGTTTTGATAGAGCGCCCAGTGAAAGCTTGGGTCTTCTAAGAGCCAGTTTTTGTCCAGCACAAAGCCAAGTTGATATTCTTGCCAACGTTGTGCGATTTGAGAGGGTAGGTTGCTCAGGTCGAAAGGAGTCAGTAAGTAACGGTGCGTGTAGAGAGCGGGCACAGGAGTTTGCTGCAAAGGACTTTGATAGGCTTCTGAGCCATTTAGCACCTGTTTGACCCCCTTAATTTTTAACAGTTGTTGCTGAGTGGCACGACTGATGTCCCCCACGGTTTGCGGCGTGTGGCCGCTCTTAACCGCCAACATCATCCAGTGGGTTACTTGGTGTGCTGTCTGATCAGCTGTTTGATGAGTTGCTTCCAGCGCTGTACGGTCGGGCGCAAGACGCTTTTTTAAATATTGAGCTTCAAGCGAGTGCGGGTTTGGAAAAAACTGGGTGATGTCATTTTGAAAAGGTGTTTTATTAAAAGCAACCACCAGGCCTGCCCAAATCGTTATCAGAACAAATATCCAAACTAAAGATGAGATGCCAAAAAAACGATGAGACTTCTTCATTTTACAGCGCCGAGGTTGGCAGGCTGGGTTTGTGGTTCTTGCAGTGTGATTTTGCGCCATTCGCCGGAACGCTGGGTGAGAAGAATGGATTGGATTTGTGTCTGAACACCGACCACCTGAACGCGTTGAATGTGATGTTTAAGCGACGAAGTTGGGGTTAATATCAGCTGCCATTCAGGCTCATCGTTCGCGTCATGTTGGTTGTTTTTGGCCGTTGACTTGGGAGGGGGAGAGGCTGTAAAAGTTACGTTAAAGTCGTTCTGTAAGCGATCAAGACGGCCGTTGAGCAGGTTTAAAAACAGCTGTGAAAAGGCGACAATTTCTGGAGAGCTGTCGACTGAAAACTCTAGCTTTCGATTTGGGAAATCGATTTTAATCAGGGTTGACGTCACGACGATGACCCCGCTCAAGGGGGTTTCATAATGCTGCTCTAATTGATCCGGCGCTTGATAAACCAGAGTGCCGAATTGAGTGTGTGCAAGGTCTAAAAGTGGGTCGTATTGCTCCTCTTTAAAGCTCTTTTTCTCTGATGTAACCTGGCTCCAAGCCTGGAATAGATCGGTTATTTCACGCTCTTGGGATTGTGCGTAGGTTGGAGAGACCAAAAGAGAAAGAGCGAGCATGAAAGCGACAGTGACGCTTAAAATGGTCTGATTAAGTTTCATCATCTGGACTTGTCCAATAGGTATAAAAGTTAAACCAGTTATAAGGGGATTTTTGGCACTGTAAGGCCAGAACGTCCGCAAACTTTTGCGCTAAGATGTGAGGGGTATCTGTCTTGGAGAGTTTGAGTTGGAAATATTCAATGTGATAACGATTGCCCCCTTGGTACTGTGAGAAAAAAAAGTTGGTTGGAAATGGGAAACGCAGAATCATCTCAAAAATGCCGGCGGGCAGAGGGAGTTTTTCACCTAAAAAATCGACCAGCAGCGTTTTACTTGCCCCAACAGGCCGGTCGGCAAGCAGAGCAATGGAACGACCTTTTTTTAAATTTTCATAAATCTCGAATGTGGTTTCCAGTCCTCTGTAAGGGATGACACTTTTATAAAAATCTGGGTTTAGTTGTTTTAAAAGAGTAACGATGGTTTGGTTATGGTCGAGTTTAATAACCGGTCTTATCTCGTATCCCTTGTTCATCGCTTGGGTTTTTAACGCTTCAACACTGCCGTAATGGCCACTCAAGAAAAATTGACCAGGGTGTCTTCTAAAGGAGTCGATGACCTCTTGGCGGTGACTAAAAGAGATGTCAAACTGCTCGCTTTGACCAGATAAAAAGTAGACGCGATCCAGTAGAACGGCGGCAAACCAATAAAAATGTTTGTACACATGCCAAATTCTTGGAGTGACATCGAGCACGCTTGATAAGTAATGAGAGGAGGCGCGTCTTTTTTTAGGGGTCGTTAAAACAAAAAACAGCACAATAGGGTGCAGCAACAGTCGAACTGCCCAGCGAGGAAGCTTTAAGGCCAGTTTAACGATTAACTTTAACCAAAAGGCGCTCGACATCTCTTTTTCTTGTTGCCAGTTTTCAGCCACGCGATTTACCTTTTATTGAGTTCGAGGAGCGTGAGTTTTCCCGACGCTGCCCGAGCCTGTGTTTGTGAATGGATCAATTGAAAGACAAGGCTTCCATGGCTCTCAAGTTTGCTTGAGTTAAGGTGCAGTTCGATCCGTTCTTCAGGTAACACGGGTTGAAGAAACTTAACGTGGGCAATTTCGGTTATCTCCCAGTTGGCGAACTGTTTTTTTAGAGTGGTTTCAATCTGCTCCAGCAACACCACGCCAGGCACGATTGGACGGCCTGGAAAATGCCCCGGTAAGCAGGGGTGGTGAATGGATATCTGAAAGCAATCGATTAAGTGCATAAATCTCGTCTGCTCTGGTAATGGTTTAAAGAAGGTTGAATACGCTGATCAACGGTTTGTTTAATAGGTTGTTTGACAGGCGTTATGGGACAAGTTGACAGGCCAACTCATTATACAATATTTTTCCAAGTTCACTTCTGGGCAGTGCGTCTAAATAAATGATCGGACGCGGCAGAAACAGTGGGTCGATGGACTGTCTCAGCGCCGCTAAAATATCTGAAGGCGTTAAGAGTGTGACCACAAAAGCTGTCAGTCGCTCAGTGGATTCAGATTGGACAAAAACGCCTTCGACCATACCCGGGATGGCGTGTAAGTGCTGGTTTAATTCGGTTAAAGAGACTCTTTTTCCAGCCACTTTTATTAAGTCACTGTCACGTTTACCGAGTTTGAAGTGGGATGGATCAAGCAGTTCTAGCCGATCATTTAAGGGCTGGTAACCTACCAGGCCTGGTAGCTTAACGGCATAACGTTCATCCGCTTGAAGGGTGAAGGTTACGGTATCGTAAGCGTGCCAAATCTCGGATTTAGAAGGCTGACGAGAGGCAATAGAGGCGGTTTCTGTGCTGCCATAAACCTCGTTTACCTCGGCCGAAAGAGTGTGTTCTAGTGTTTCAGCTAAGGTTTGAGATAAAGGGGCGGTGGCCGACAATAAGCGTGTTAAATGGTTAGGCCATTGCAGGTTAAATGCCAGTAATTTTTTGAGATGCAGAGGCGTAGAGACTAAAAATGCCGGCACCGCTGAGTTTTGTAACAACGCAGCTATGATGTCCTCTGGAAAAATGGGGTGTGCATGCCATAAAGTGGCGTTGGAAAACAGTGGCCAGAAGATGGTCGTTTCTAAACCAAACATGTGTTGACTCGGGACAGTGCCAACCAGATAGCAAGGTTGCATCAGTTCAAAGCGGTCAATCGCCAGCCCGGCAGAGTGGATCATCTGTTGCCAGGTTTTAATAATTTTTTTAGGCTCTCCGGTGCTGCCTGAGGTGTAAAGCCAGATTTCAGCGTCTTGAATTGCGTTGAAGGTTGTAAGCAGCGTTGAGCGTTCAAACGCTCTCTCTTGCTGCTTGACGGTTTGAATAAGCTCATCAATCTGCAGGGCGCTAATGTGGGTCGTTGTTTGGTTTTTTTCTGTTTTGCTTGCGCGCTCAGAGGTCTCCGCGGTCTCTAAGTTTTTAGGCAGTTCGTCTGCCAATACGATTAACTTGGGCAGTTCGCGTTGCAAGCGTTTAAGAGTGTTTTCGGCTAAGTTAGGCGGCAATACCACTCGACCATGTTGCATTGCCATCGCCAATAAACCGATTATAAAATGCGTTCTGGAGTGAAAGAGCAGCAGGGCAGATGGAGCGGTCGTTGGCTGGGAGTTTTGTATCCGCTGGCTAAGTTGCTCCGCGGCTTGCCAAAGTTGCCATCGAGTTAGGGGCGATTGGGGATGGTCTCGAAAAATAAAAGGGGTGTCTTGCCAAAGTCGCTGCAGTTCAGCGGGGCTTTGACGGTGGAGCAAAAACTCAAACACTCTGACAGGCTTAGGCTTGTTTGTTGGATTGAACAAAGGCCGTTAGCGAGGCGATGGAGCCAAAAATCTCATTGATGTTGGCATCGCTCGACTTAATTTTAACGCCGTATTTTTTGCTTAACTCTAAAGAGATTTCCAATGCATCAATTGAATCAAGGCCTAGCCCGTTTGTAAAAATGGCGTCGTTCGGGTCGATCTCACTGGCTTGAATATCTTCAAGGTTAACCGCTTCAATAATCAGTTCGGCAATCTCGAGTTGTTCTGGTGTCAGCATGGTACAAGGTCCTTTAAAATCTAATTCGGTGGTAAGTAAGGTGCGCTATTATACGAAATTAAGAACAGAGTAGAGGCTTAAGATAACACGTTATTAGCTGTTTTAATCATTTTACGCGGAATCGCGAGGCGCGTTTGAGTGCGTAGAGACCACGCTGACCGTTTTTTCAATCTGCTGTGGACGTTGGAACCACTCTTGCGTTTCACGATTAATGCTTTTGAGGTCTTTGTGTTCAATGCCTTTTAAGGGCTTGATGTCAACGCTGATCACACCAGGATGTTTGATAAAGGTGCCTTTTGGCCATGCTTTTCCGGAGTTGTGTGTGACTAAGTAGACGGGAACTTTTTCTTGTTTGGCAAGAATCGCGCCTCCTGAGTGGATCGTGCTTAATTGACCGGGGGCGACTCGAGTTCCGCCTGGGAAAATGGTCACCCATAAACCATTTGAAATCGCTTTACTCCCTTCTTTTTTGACTTTGCGAAGCGACTTAATCCCATCGCTGCGATCAATTAAAATTGAGTTAATGGTGACTAAAATCAAACCAAAAAAAGGCACGTTGCGGAGTTCTTGTTTCACAATGTTGATTTGCAATGGAAAAATTGAGTGGAACGCTAAGGCTTCCCAGGTCGATTCATGTCGCGAGATAATAATGCTGGGCGTTTTTGGATCAATGCACTCAAAGTTATTAACTTGGTGGCGAATATTGCAGGTGACGCGAAGCCAGAAGAGGCTTAAGTTTACGCCGGTGCGCATAAATCGAAGCCGTTGTTCCAAAGAAGCAGGGCGAAGCAACACACCTGTGCAGGCAAAAATAACGATCAGTAAGTAGTGGCCACTGTAAAAAATCAGCGATCGAGTGGCGAGCAGAGTGTGGTTTAACATTGTCTAAATCTTATAAAAGCAATAACCGAAAGATTATAGCGAAGTTACGTTGCTCTCTGCAGGCTTATTAGCGGTTTTACGAGTTTTGATGCAAGTTGAGAAGG
>CAZVPH010000074.1:0-7776 GCA_964628125.1 uncultured Thiosulfatimonas sp.
TTAGGCTCTAAGCCGGTAATTTCCGAGATAAGAATCATCACCTCGGTGCCACCGGGAACGCACAAGTTGACCTCCGCTTTGCCTTCGGCCAGCGCATCTGCATAAGGTTTGCACCCTGGATAGCCGCACTGTCCACACTGAGTTTGCGGAAGGATTTTATCAATCTGTTCCGACATCGGATTGCCTTCGACCTTAAAACGAATCGCGGCGTACCCCAGCAGCAAACCAAATAGGAGTCCAAGGCTGATAAAGATAATAATCGCTTCAATCATCGTATCTACCAGGCCTGGTTAAACCAGTCCGCCAAAGCCCATAAAGGCCATGGACATAAGACCCGCGGTGACCAGTGCGATCGGTGCGCCTTTGAAGGGGCCCGGCACATCGGCAACGTCAACGCGTTCACGAATCGAGGCAAAGAGAACCATCACTAAGGTGAATCCCACCGCTGCACCAAACCCAAACACGGCGGATTCAATAAAGTTATTGTTTTCGCCCACGTTCAGTAAAGCGACGCCGAGAACGGCGCAGTTGGTGGTGATCAGTGGCAGGTAAATGCCTAACACTTGATAAAGTGCTGGGCTGGTTTTGTGAATCGCCATTTCAGTAAAGCCGACCACCGCAGCAATGGCCAAGATAAAGGCGATGGTTTGCAAATACTCTAAACCGAAAGGTTGCAGCAGATAGGTGTAAATAATGTAACTGAGCACCGAAGAGAGTGTTAACACAAAGGTGGTCGCCAACCCCATCCCCAACGCCGCATCGGTTTTTTTAGAGACGCCCATAAAAGGACAGAGTCCTAAGAATTTAACCAAAACGAAGTTATTGACGAGCACGGTGCTGATCAATATCAAAACGTAATCTTGCATTGGTTTTTATCCTTTTATAAGTGAGTTAACGTGAATCGGTTTGGCTGTGTGCTTTAGGATAACGTAGAGTGGCCGAACAGCGCACTCTTTTTAGATGTTTTTAAGTGTCTACATCACGTTGTTATCTGCGTTCTTACCGCGTTATTACTTAACGCGCATTCCTGGTGTTGCCCCCTCATCCGGTGAGAGTACATACAGGTCACTGCCGCCGGGGCCGGCGGCCAAGACCATGCCTTCAGACAGGCCAAAGCGCATTTTACGAGGCGCGAGATTGGCAACCATCACGGTTAATTTACCAATTAGTTCTTCAGGTTCGTAAGCCGACTTAATTCCAGCAAACACTTGGCGCTGCTCAAAGCCAATATCCAAGGTCAATTTAAGAAGCTTTTTAGCCTCGGGCACCGCTTCTGCATGAATGATTTTTGCAATGCGCAGATCAATCTTGGCAAAATCGTCGATGCTGATCTGTTCGGCCAGCGACTCAAATTCTTCAAGCGCTGAGTTTTGATTGCCAGACTCTGCACGTTGCGATTTTTGATCGGTTTTTTTGTCTTTTGTCACTTTTCCGGCAATCCCGGTTTCAGCGGTAAGTGACGCAGCAGAAGCGTCAACCATTTTCTGAATTGGCTCCATCTCCAAACGTGTCAACAGGGCTTTAAATTTATTGATTTCGTGATTCATTAACGGGGTTTTAATGTCATCCCAATGGCTGGCCGGAAGATTCAAAAACGCGTTTGATTTTTCCGCCGTGACCGGTAAAACGGGCGTGAGGTAGCTCATTAAAACACGAAACAGATTCAAGCTGACACTGACGCACTCATGCAACTCAGCCTCTTTTCCCTCTGTTTTGGCCAGCACCCAAGGTGCGGCTTCCGCAATGTATTCATTGGCCTTATCTGCCAACGCCATGATTTCACGCATGGCGTGGCCATAGTCTCTTGACTCATAGAGTCCGGCAATCACTTCCGAGCGATCGATAAAGCTTTGGTAGAGCGCGGTGGTGTCTGCCCCCCATTGGCCACTTAGCTTGCCGTCAAACTGCTTCATCACAAATCCGGCACTTCGGCTGGCAATGTTGACGACCTTGCCGACCAAATCGGAGTTCACGCGTTGTGCAAAGTCCTCCAAGTTTAAATCAATGTCGTCAATGCGGCTGGTGAGTTTAGCCGCGTAGTAATATCGTAAATACTCTGGGTTTAAATGCTCTAAATAGGTTTTTGCCATAATAAAAGTGCCACGAGATTTAGACATTTTTTGGCCGTCGACCGTTAAGAAACCGTGTGCAAAAATCGCGGTGGGGGTTCTGTAATTCGCACCAGAAAGCATGGCGGGCCAAAAAAGTGCGTGGAAGTTGATGATGTCTTTGCCAATAAAGTGATACAACTCAGTGGTTGAATCTTCTTTCCAATACTCATTAAAGTCTAAACCAGATTTATCGCAATACGCCTTAAAACTCGACATATAACCAATTGGCGCATCCAGCCAAACGTAAAAATATTTGTCAACTTCTCCCGGTATTTTAAACCCAAAGTAGGGGGCGTCGCGTGAGATATCCCAACCGCGCAGGCCGCTTTCTAACCACTCATCCAACTTGTTGGCAATTTGTTCTTGCAGGTGGCCTTCACGCGTCCAACTTTTTAACATCTCTTCAAAATGGCTGAGTTCAAAAAACAGGTGATCGGTGTCTTTTTCAATTGGAGTTGCTCCCGAGACAGCAGATTTGGGATCAATGAGGTCGGTTGGGCTGTAGGTTGCGCCACAAGCTTCACAGTTGTCGCCATATTGGTCTGCGGTCTTACACTTTGGGCAGGTGCCTTTGACAAAACGATCCGGTAAAAACATCTCTTTTTCAGGGTCGTAATACTGAGAGATGGTTTTACGAGAGATATAGCCTTTCTCTTTTAAACGGAGGTAAATCTGCTCTGCAAACTCTTTGTTCTCAATCGAATTTGTGCTGTGATAATGGTCAAATTCGACATGAAATGCAGCAAAATCTTCTTGATGTTCTCTGGAAGATTTTTCAATCAGCGCTTCCGGTGTAATCCCTTCGGCTTGTGCACGCAGCATAATCGGGGTGCCGTGTGCGTCGTCCGCGCACACGTAAGTACAGATGTTGCCACGCATTTTTTGAAAACGCGACCAAATATCCGTTTGGATGTATTCGACCAAATGCCCTAAATGGATAGGGCCGTTGGCGTAAGGCAGAGCGCTGGTAATCAATATTTTTCTTGGGGACTGAACGGTAAGAGTCTGCAGGGTATCTGACATCGGGTTTCCATTTATGCGTAGGGATTTAATGGGCGTAGCGCCTAAAAGAATACTTGAATTTAACCGGCTATTATAGACGTTTTATGCGTTAAATGTGACACTCTTAAAACAGTGAATTTGTGGATATTTGGTTGTTTTTTACTGTTTAAGCTTGTAAATACTCTATAATTTAAAAATTGTTTCACGTTGTCGTTTATTGGCTCGGTTAAGAGGCTTAAATGCGCGTTTTTAAAGGGCGTGCTTAATTAGAGGACTGGACCTAAGAGTGCAGGGTGTTAAACAGAGCGGGTAAAACCGTCGCTAAAGCCAACGTTTAAAGTTAAGAGTTAAGCTGAGTAATTAAGGTGAACAATATGAGTTTAAGCAGCCAGGTAAAGGGCGACATCGTCACCATCACGATTGTAGAGAGTTTCGACGTCAGTTTATACGAGCAATTTAAAGAGGCCTACCTTACGAATTTAACCGAGACTTCTCGGTTTATCATTGATCTGGACAGAGCGACTTATATGGACAGTTCGGCACTGGGAATGTTGCTGTTGCTGCGCGAAAAGACCAGTGGTGATAAGTCGCGTGTAAAGTTAGTAAATGTGAGTCAGAATGTATTTTCTATCTTAAAGATCGCTCAATTTCAGCAACTGTTTGATATTCAATTAAAAGCTTGAAAGCCGCTAGCCGCTGCTTCAGCTAGCCGGCTTGCAGGCCGGGTCCACTAGCTGTTTTGAATCACAATATTGGGAAACAAACTGGCGTAGTTACGTTTTTGGATGCCAATGGTGCTGCTGATTTTATGCGCCATAGTACGGTATCTTTGCGCGACTTCGCTACTCGGATCGGCGGTCACGGTGGGTTCGCCTCGATCAGCCTCTTCACGAATCCGCTTGTCGAGTGGCAGAGTGCCTAAGAAATCGACCGAATATTGCTCTGCCATTAACCTGCCACCATCCTCACCAAAAATAGCCTCTTCGTGGTCACAGCTGCTGCAGATATGGGTGCTCATGTTCTCGATAATACCCAAAATCGGAATTTCGACTTTCTCGAACATTTTGAGACCTTTTTTAGCATCAATTAGGGATATTTGTTGAGGCGTGGTGACAATGACTGCGCCGGTCACGGGAATTTTTTGCGCCAAAGTGAGTTGCACATCTCCTGTTCCGGGAGGCAGGTCAATCACCAGATAATCCAAGTCTTGCCAAGCGGTTTCATTCAGCAGTTGCGTCAAGGTTTGGGTGACAATCGGACCACGCCAAATCATCGGAGAGTCTTCTTCAATTAACAGGCCAATCGACATGACCTGCAAACCATAAGCGGTTAAAGGTTGCATTATTTTACCGTCTTCCGAGCGAGGTCTTTCATGCAGGTTAAGCATGGTTGGAATGCTTGGGCCGTAGATGTCTGCATCGAGTATCCCAACCTTCGCGCCCTCTTGCTGTAACGCCAGCGCTAGGTTTACGGTGGTGGTTGATTTCCCCACGCCGCCTTTTCCGGAAGCAATCGCGATGATGTTTTTAATGCCCGGCAGGGGCGAAACACCTTTTTGTGCATCGTGACTGACGATGTTGGTTTTAAACGTTGGGTTGACACTTTTAACACCTTCAACTTGGCCTAGGTGGTGTTTTAAAGCGTTCTCCATGACAGGCCATAGGCTTTTACAAGGGTAGGGCATGCCGACGTTGAGGCTTAAGACCCCTTTTTTTAATTGCAGGTCGGACACCGCTTTAATTGCCAGCAGATCTTTTTGAGTCGTTGGGTCTATGCAGGATTTTAAATGCCGTTCGATCTCTTCTTGTACGGATTTAGAAATTCCATTGCCAAACAGTGTGTTGAATAATCCCATGTGCATTCCTCTTAGAGTTACTGAGCGTGACGCCAAGTGACTGTTTTTCTGGTCGGTGTGTGGTTTCGCAAGCAAGGTTGCTTGGAAGAGAGGTTATTCTATCAGGTATGCTAAAGAGAAAAATCGACAAAATAAAAGGGGTTTTTTCGTGAAAATAAACAAATGACCAGGCCTGGTCAATGTTGTAAATTTGCGTTTTAAGACAGCGTTTTAAAATATAAGCCCGTGCTTTAGACGCTGAGTTAATAAAGTGTTTGTTATAGGGAGTGAAATGCGTAAAGTGTTTTACGTGTTATTTTATTAAGTTGCTTAAACAAACAGTGATGGAAAAAAGAGGGGGTTTCATGGACAATCTAACCAGTATCAACCAGGAACAGTAACGCATGACGAATCAAATTCAAATGATAGAAGGCTTTCTGCACGCTTACCTGCTAGATGGTAAAGGCGGCGGACGGAGTTTGACGTGGCTTGAGGTTGCAGAGTGGCGAGCGTCTAATGACAAATCTGCGCTTTGGTTGCACCTTGATTACACCGACTCTGCGGTTCAGGAGTGGGTCACTCAACAGAGCGGCCTGGATCCAATTATCAGTCAAGCGCTATTAACAGAAGAGACGCGACCACGCGTTACGGCGGTCGAAGATGGGTTGTTGATGGCGTTAAGAGGCGTTAACCTCAACCCCGATTCAGATCCAGAAGACATGGTTTCCATTCGAATATGGGCGGATAAAAACTGGGTGGTCAGCACGCGTAAACGTAAACTGCTTTCCACCCAAGATATTTTGACGAAATTGCAACGCGGTTTGGGTCCAAAAAACACCGCGGATCTCATTGTTCAGTTAGCCGACGGTATTGTGTGGCGAATGAGTGACACAGTTGAGTTGCTGGAAGATAAGATGGACGGATTGGAAGATCGTTCGTTGACAGAAGACCACTCAAACGTGCGCTTTGAATTGGCGACCCTGCGCCGCCAAACTATCTCACTCAGGCGTTATCTTTCACCGCAAAAAGAAGCCTTAGCGCGACTGCTGGTTGAGAGCGTCAGCTGGCTCGATCAAACTCATCAGATGAAAATACATGAGGTTAGTGATCGGTTGATTCGTCATTTAGAAAACATTGATTCTGTACGAGAGCGTGCCGGCGTGGCGCACGAAGAGTTATTAAGCCGCGTGTCAGAGCAATTGAATGCGCGAATGTATGTTCTCTCTGTTTTATCGGCGATTTTTTTACCGTTAAGCTTTTTTACAGGACTGCTCGGTGTGAATGTGAGCGGGATACCGGGCGCAGAGAGTCCTTACTCGTTTATGATTTTTGTCGCGATCTTATTTGTCATCGTCTTTTTTCAGATTTGGCTGTTTAAACGCAAGCGCTGGTTGTAAGAACGTGCTTTTTTATCGTTGTCTTGAGCGAGGTCGAGCAGGTTAAGTAGCGTAAGCGTTTGAAATGAATAGAGTCACCATGAATGGTGGCAGTGATGGAGAGTAAGTCGATTGCCAAAAAATCTTAAATTCGCATTATACTATTCTACGCCCTTTAAATAGGGCGCCTTCGGCACCATTAAGAACCCATGCTGGCTGTTAAGCTGGCGGATTTTTTGTTGTTAATTAATTGTCAGCTTGTCATTAGTGTCAGTTAGCAACAGTTTCACACACTTTTAAGGTCATGTTAAATGTCAGACTTGCCTCTGTTTCAAATTGCTTTGACGCTTATTTTAATGGCGTCTTTTATTATTTTGAACCGTTTAAATGTCAAGGTGATGAATCGATTGGGGATTTATAAGGGCGTGCCCGAATCCAGAATTATTAATGTTCAAAAGTATTTTAAAATACTCTCTTTTTTAATCGTCTTGCTGGGACTTTTAGCGGTCTGGGGAGTCGATTATCGCGGTGTGTTGATTTTCGCTTCTTCCATCATTGCTGTTTTAGGAGTCGCTCTGTTTGCACAGTGGTCGCTCTTGTCGAACATTACCGCCGGGGTGATTATCTTCTTTGCGTTTCCCGCCCGAATTGGCGATAAAATTGAGATCATCGATGGCAGTGATGTGATCACCGGGACGATTATTGAAATTAATATTTTTCAAGTCCTACTTAGAGACGACGAAGGATTTGACATCTCTTATCCAAATAGTTTGGTCTTACAGCGTCCAGTTCGCCGTTTGCTGCCAAACCCAAAAGAGTTAAAAGAGTTAAAAGAGGTTGTGAGGCCGGCCTTACAGTCCCGTCTCAAAGCGCGGCGTTAACGAAACCGCTCTGTTTAAACAGAGTGCATTGAGCATCGTAAATCAGCCGACACTTTAAAAATAGTTTTAAGAAATAGTTTAAAAAAATTTAAAAACAAAAAAGTTTTTAAAAATAAGGTTTTAAAAAAATAAGGGTTTAAAAATAATAGGCCGTAAATGACAGATCGTAAACACTCCAGACAATCCATTGAACAGCTTCCTTCCTACTTGGCGGACCAGATCGCAGCCGGTGAGGTGGTCGAGAGACCCGCTTCTGTGGTGAAAGAGCTACTTGAGAATGCTTTGGACTCTGGCGCGACTCAAATAGAGATCACAGTAGAAGAGGGCGGTGAAAAATCGATTGTTGTGTCCGACAATGGTCGTGGTATTCCAAAACAAGAGTTGTTACTGGCGGTCAGTCGCCACGCCACCAGTAAAATCAAAACCGGTGAAGATTTGGCCGCGGTCGCAACGCTCGGCTTTCGAGGTGAGGCGTTGGCGAGTATCAGCTCGGTCTCTCGCTTTGAGATCAGCAGCCGATTCGAAGAAGAGAAAGCCGCATGGCAAATTAACTCGGAAGGCGAAGGGCGTTG
>CAZVPH010000075.1:0-7754 GCA_964628125.1 uncultured Thiosulfatimonas sp.
CATCAAGACGATGAAAGGTGTGAAGGAATTGGGATGTGAGCATCATATCCTAGGGCATGGTCCGCACGACACTGTGGCGATTTGTGAGGACATGCAGCAGTTTTGTGAGGTGATTTATGACAACGCAGCAAAATATATGGATGAAGGGCTGTCTGACTTTGAGATGAAACCACTGATTTTAGAAGAGCCGTTCATGAAGGATGTGGCCAGTAAGTGGCCCGGTTTTGATTCGACCGTTGGGAGCTTTATTGGGCTCGCGGTTGTCGAGGCAGAAGCTAATTTGTTTTAAAGAAAACTTGAGCGGTTGAGCGGGTTCGATCAGAGTTGAACCCGTTTGATAAAGTTAAAAAAAGGCCAAAACAGTTTTAGATGTTTTGGCTTTTTTTTGTGTAAATTTTACTTTAAAAGTAACACTAAGGTTTTTTTGGGAGGGCGAGAGGGTTTCAGTTTTTGCAACAAGTGACCAGGCCTGGTTAATGGCATGATTTCGCCAGCGGCTTGGATTAGTTTGAACTATTTTGGTTTAAGCGCTTCGAATTTATTAAGGTTGAATTTATCCATACCAAGAGTGTTCTATGCGCTAGGCTGTTATGGATTGTTATGCAATAAAATCCAGTATCGCATCTAGCCCTCGGTAATTCAGAGCGGCTAAAGCGTGTTGTTGTACCGTTGGTTTGGCGTGGTAGGCAACGCTTAAGCCCGCCTCTTGCATCATCAGTAGGTCATTCGCACCATCGCCCACAGCAATGACTTGATTTGGCCGTATCTGTAACTTCTCACAGAGTTCATGTAAAAAATCTGCTTTGGCTTGAGCGCCAACGATGTTGCCGACAACTTCTCCGGTTAATTTGCCTTGAGATTCTGCGAGCAGGTTCGCACGACTGAAATCCAATTGCAGTTGAGCGTGTAGGCGCTCTGTAAAAAAGGTAAAACCTCCTGAGACCAGTGCAAACTTGATGCCGGATTTATGCAGGCCTTCAATCCATCTTTCGGCGCCAGGATTCAAAGTAAGTCGTTCGTCAAATACCTGTTGCAATGCGTGCGTGTCTAGGCCGCTTAATAGAGCGACTCGTTGCGTCAACGAAGATTCAAAATCAAGTTCGCCTCGCATGGCCGCTTCGGTTATCGCAGAAACCTCGGGTTTAACATTGATAAAATCGGCAATTTCATCAATGCATTCAATTGAGATCAGCGTCGAGTCCATGTCGCTGATGACCAGCTTGACATCCTGAGGCTTAAATCCTTCCGGCAGTAGATTGATGTCGACTTTGAGGCTGGCAGCAAGTTGGGTAATGGTCTCTCTTGAGGGCGCTTGATCACTGTTAATGCGGTAATGCTGCGCGACTTTATGCGGTTTACCCAAGACGCGCTCAAGAACTTTACTCTGTTCAAAATTCAATGCGTTGCTGTGAATAAGGATCGTTGCCATAAAGAGTTCCTATAAAGTTGGTAAGGGGTGTTAGGGCTGAATGGGGACTATTTTAGTCTTTGCTAAAATATCTTGCAAAAGTTGTTTTTTAGGCGTTAAAAGCCCTATCCAGCCAATTGGAAACAGCAGAGTCGCTAACAAAAAGCGGCTGTTGCAATTGTCACGTGTTAGCAGGTAGCCATCATTGCGTTGAAGTTGTAGCTTCCAAGTACGCAGTCCGGGGGTTTGACCGTTTTGGATCCAGAAAAAAGTCAGGTAGAGGTAGCTGACAGCAATCAGATAGATCTGATAACCTAATAATAAAAAAGGTTTCTGTGTGAAATTTTCGCCTTGCCAGATCAGGAAGGGGATGGTGGCCACAAACCAGAGCGCACACAGCAGCAGCAGGTCATAAAAAAAAGCAAAAATTATTTTAAATCCATTCATGATGTCTTGAACTTATAATGTACTGTTAAGGGTGGGTTACGAAACTATTGTACACGCTCATCTTTGAAACTTGATGAATTGTTGCCCCCTTTGTACAGGGCTTAAAGACAACCTTAAAGGTAGGTGAAAAATGAACCTGATTGCAGAAAGTTTGCCATTCTCTTTTATTGTTGCAGGTTGGTTGCTGTTTCTAGGCACGCTTGTTTGGGCGCTTAAAACAGCGCCATGGGACAAAATTAATGGCGATAGAGGCGCGCAACATGTTTTGTTGGCTGCTGTTTTAGGGGTGTTTTTGGCCTGGCAGTTTTCGGCAAGTCTGGGCGCTGGCTTAACGTTTCACTTTCTGTTAATGACGGTTTTAACCTTGATGTTTTCCCCACAATTTGCCGTGCTTGGGATGACTTTAGCCTTGATTGGAGTTACGTTTGAATCGGGGCTTGGTTGGTTGTCGCTTGGTTTAAACGCGGTCTTAATGGGCGTTTTGCCTATTTTAGTGACGGCGCTCATGTTGCGGTTCTCTCAGCGGTTTTTAGAGGGTAATTTCTTTGTGTATGTATTATTTAATGCATTTTTAGCCTCTGCAATCGGCGTTGTGCTGTCCCTGTCGTTGGGAGCTTGGATATTATGGATTTCTGAGGTGCATACGCTTGAGGTTCTAAAGCAGGTGTTTATTCCGTTTATTCCATTGATGGCGTTACCAGAAGGGTTTGTGAATGGCTTTTTAATGGCCGCTCTAGTGTTATTAAAACCACATTGGGTGAGTAGTTTGTCTCGAGAAACTCGGCATAAATGATTGCAAGAATGGGGTGCTTTGCTCGCAAAAAATTAGGCGAATGAGCGAGTGTATGGGAGTAGGGCTTTAAAGGTGATCTGTTGTGCCTAAAATTTAGGCATAAAAAAACCGACTTATTAAGTCGGTTTTTAATGAGGAGTGTTGGGAGTTACTTTTCCCAACCCGCCTTTAAGGTTTTTCCTGCATCGCGCTGCGCCACTTCTGCATTAGCAGTTTTTAACGCTTGTTGAGCAAAATCCATGGCAGCGGCATCATCGCCTTTCGCCTTGGCTTCTTCTGCAAGCGCTAAGTAGTGATCAACATAGCTTAGTTTCATGTCTCTCTGCTGCCATGTAAACCCTGAACTTGCAGCATCCGCATGGGCTGCTTTAGCCGCAGAAACAACGCTTGCATAAGAACCTGCTTTAGCTTCATTAGAAGTACAAGCCGCAAGAGATACTGTTGCTACTAACGCAGCAGTTATTAATAATTTTTTCATTAGTCATCCTCCAATTAAACTAAAATGCGCTTTTATAATTTTTTATTCGCAAGACCATTGTAATGTCTATTGACAGATTGTGAAAGCTTAATTAAGAACAGTTTTTCACTGTTTTCGCTTAGATACATACGTTATTAAGTTTACCCCGCTCCTGTCAATCTTTATAATAGACGGCATTAGATAAAGAATACGTTATTTTTTTAGTAAAAAGGCAGTGTTAAGGCCTGTAAGGTATTGAAATATAACGGTAATGGTTTTTCTCTGGATTGGCGGAAGTTGGCTTAGAGAAATAACTGATCAGCCTATAAAGAATTACAGAAGGTAGAAAAAATGAGAATTTTGCAAGAAGCTTTAACGTTTGACGACGTTTTATTGGTTCCGGCACACTCGACAGTGTTGCCAAAAGATGTTTGTTTGAAAACAAAGCTTAGCCGTAATATTTCGTTGAATATCCCTTTTCTATCGGCGGCAATGGATACCGTAACCGAAGCGCGCTTGGCGATTTCGATGGCGCAGGAAGGGGGGATCGGTATCGTGCATAAAAACATGACGGTTGAGCAGCAAGCGGACGTGGTCAGCAAAGTAAAGAAATATGAGCACGGGGTTATTTTAGACCCGGTTACGGTTCAAGTGACTGACTCGGTTGCAAAAGTGATGTCCGTCACTAAAAAGAACCGTATTTCGAGTGCGCCCGTAATGGACGGTAACGACTTAGTAGGCATTGTGACGACGCGTGACGTTCGTTTTGTTACGGACCTAACTCAGTCGGTTGCCAAAATAATGACGCCTAAAGATAAGTTAGTGACAGTTAAAGAGCGCGAGCGCCGTGAAGTCGTGCTGGATCTATTGCACGAACACCGTATTGAACGCGTCCTGGTTGTGAATGACGCATTTGAGCTGAGAGGGATGATTACGGTTTCAGATATGATGAAATCATCAGACCACCCAAATGCCTGTAAAGATGCCAGCGGAAGTTTACGCGTCGGCGCAGCCGTTGGAACCGGTGTAGAAACGGCAGACCGGGTTGAAGCTCTGGTGGCGGCTGGTGTGGACGTTATCATTGTTGACACTGCACACGGGCACTCTCAAGGCGTGTTAGATCGTGTTGCCTGGGTAAAGCAAAATTTTCCACAAGTCGATGTTATTGGTGGCAATATTGCAACCGCAGAGGCGGCCTTAGATTTAGTGAAGGCGGGTGCTGATGGTGTTAAGGTCGGTATTGGGCCAGGCTCAATTTGTACCACTCGTATTGTTGCCGGTGTCGGCGTGCCACAAATCACAGCCATCTCCAACGTCGCTAAAGCTCTGTTAGGAACCGGGGTTCCGGTGATTGCCGACGGCGGTTTACGTTTTTCAGGTGATGTAGCGAAAGCCTTAGTCGCTGGCGCTTCTGCTTGTATGATCGGCAGTATGTTTGCGGGTACTGAAGAGTCGCCTGGTGAAATCGAGTATCTGCAAGGACGAGCGTATAAGTCTTATAGAGGTATGGGCTCACTGGGCGCGATGGCGCAGCCTTCGGGGTCCAGTGATCGTTACTTCCAAGCGAGTAATGCTGAAGATAAGCTGGTACCAGAAGGGGTGGAAGGACGTGTGGCGTATAAAGGCCCATTAGCGCCCATTATTCACCAACTGGTAGGCGGAATTCGTTCAAGCATGGGCTACACCGGTTGCAAGGACATCGCCACCATGAATTCTAAACCCTCCTTTGTCAAGGTGACGTCTGCCGGCATGGTAGAGAGTCACGTACATGATGTGATCATCACCAAAGAAGCGCCAAACTACAGGCTGTAAGTCTGCTTAGGCAGAGTGGGTGATTCACTGCTTCTCCCGCTTCTCGCTCTTTAAATCCAGAGGGCTTTTGCAAATCGTCTGCAAAGGCTTTTTGTTTTTTACACAACATTCAGATTGGAAACACTATGACTCAAGCTAATATTCACAACCACCGAATTCTCATTCTAGACTTTGGCTCTCAATACACGCAGCTGATTGCGCGCCGAATTCGTGAAATTGGGGTTTATTGTGAGGTAGAGCCTTGGGACATCGATGCACGCGATATTGAGGCGTTTAACCCCCGCGGGATTATTCTGTCAGGGGGGCCTGAGACGGTAACGGATGAAGGTTCGCCGCTTGCACCAGACATTGTCTTTACATTGGGTGTGCCGGTTTTAGGCGTCTGTTACGGCATGCAAACCATGGCAGAACAGTTGGGTGGCAAGGTAATTAACTCAACAGAACATGAGTATGGGTATGCCCAAGTACGTGCGCATGGCCATACAAAATTGCTCAACGAGATCCAAGACGAAACCACCCCAGAAGGCTACGGTATGTTGGACGTTTGGATGTCGCATGGTGACCGGGTCGAGACCATGCCAGAAGGCTTTAAGCTGATGGCCAGCACGCCAAGTTGCCCGATTGCGGGCATGGCTAACGAAGATAAAGGTTTCTACGGCATTCAGTTTCATCCAGAGGTGACCCATACCAAGCAGGGCTTGAAAATACTTGAACGTTTCGTCGCAACATTGTGCGGTTGTGAAAAACTTTGGACCACCGAAAATATTATTGAGGACAGCGTCCAAAAAGTACGCGCACTGGTCGGAACGGATCAAGTAATGCTGGGGCTTTCAGGGGGTGTCGACTCTTCGGTGGTCGCAGCGCTGTTGCACAAAGCAATCGGTGACCAATTAACCTGCGTCTTTGTTGACCACGGCTTGTTGCGCCATAAAGAGGGTGATCAGGTTATGGCCATGTTTGCGGAAAACATGGGCATTAAGGTTATTCGCGCGGACGTTGAACAACGCTTTATGACCGCCTTAGCGGGAGAGACCGATCCTGAGAAAAAACGTAAAATAATCGGCCATGAGTTTATTGAAGTTTTTGACGCAGAATCCACCAAATTAAAAGGGGTGAAATGGTTAGCGCAAGGGACGATCTATCCGGACGTTATAGAATCTGCCGGCTCTAAAACCGGTAAAGCCAAAGTGATCAAATCACACCATAACGTCGGCGGTTTGCCAGAGGATATGGAGATGTCTCTAATTGAGCCTCTGCGCGAACTGTTTAAGGACGAGGTGCGAAAATTAGGCGTGGCCTTAGGTTTGCCCTACAACATGGTCTATCGTCATCCCTTTCCTGGACCTGGCTTAGGGGTCCGCATTTTGGGTGAGGTTAAAAAAGAGTACGCAGATATTTTACGTTTGGCGGATCACATTTATATTGAAGAGCTGGTCAAGTGGGATCTTTACAATAAAACCTCGCAAGCCTTTACGGTTTTCTTGCCGGTGAAATCGGTGGGCGTTGTGGGCGATGCGCGACGTTATGATTATGTGGTGGCACTGCGTGCCGTTGAAACCATTGACTTTATGACGGCGCGCTGGGCGCACCTGCCGTATGATTTTTTAGAGCATGTCTCTGGACGCATCATCAATGAAATCCCGAGGATTTCGCGTGTTGTGTATGATATTTCAAGCAAACCCCCTGCGACAATTGAGTGGGAATAACAGCGCAATTTACTGACTGTAAAATTAAAGGCTTTCATTATGAAGGCCTTTTTTGTTGCTTGTTGTATTTCGATGAACAACGTCCCTTTGTTTAAGTAGAGTATTTTTAATACCAGCCAGCCTAAGAGGAAGTGATGCCTAAACAACTGGTTCGTTGTGACCATAAAAGTGACCAGGCCTGGTCAAATGAGCTGGTGCATCTTCCACAAGAAGAGCAAGATCTGTTTTGGATGCAGCACGCCTATCGCCTAGCAGAAAAAGCTGGAGCTCAGGGCGAAGTGCCGGTGGGGGCAGTCATTGTTCTGCGAGGGAAGTTAATTGCCGAAGGCTGGAATCAATCGATTCAAAACCATGACCCGACGGCACATGCTGAAATGCTCGCCTTAAAGCAGGCGGGTCAAACGATCGAAAACTATCGTTTAATTGACAGCACTTTGTACGTCACTTTGGAGCCGTGTCCAATGTGCGCCATGGCGATGGTGCATGCGCGTGTGGCACGGGTAGTGTATGGTGCTGCAGATTTAAAAACAGGTGCGTGTGGCTCCGTATTTAACCTAGTCGCAGATGAACAGCTTAATCACCAGCTTGAAAGTGTCGCGGGGGTGCTGCAGTCAGAGTGCAGCGCGCAACTGAGCCACTTTTTTAAATCACGAAGACAAGAAAATAAAGCGCGTAAACGACAAGGCAAGGTTGACGAATCCGAACCCCAAGTTGGGTAGCGTTGCATGGCACGTAAAATCCTGGTGCCGGCGCTTGCCTGTTATAGGAAACAATGCGAGTATAGGGTTTGCCTGAATATAAACACTCTAGGATTTGACGCGTTCGTTTTTAAAGTATGCTTGTAAATTATGATAATAGTTAACCATTATGCAAAAAAGTGTTGACCCTGCAGAAGGGATAACAACCATTAAAATTTTACCGGGCGAGTTTTATGTGACCGGTAAAAATGAGCGTATCGAGACGATATTAGGGTCTTGTATTTCTGCTTGCGTTCGAGATCCGATTGCGGGCGTTGGAGGGATGAACCACTTCATGCTACCGGTGGATAAAAACACAAGTCGCCACACCGAGTTATCAGATGCGAATCGCTATGGTAATTACGCCATGGAAAACTTAATTAACACCATACTC
>CAZVPH010000076.1:0-7731 GCA_964628125.1 uncultured Thiosulfatimonas sp.
ACAGAAGCGCGGCCACGACCGGGCCCAACTCTCTTAAAAGTGACAGCGCAGTCATGGTGCCAACAGCCTCTTCGGAGTTGAAATCCACCAAGATATTATAGCCCTGCAGGCTGAGAACCATCCCCACAAACAAGCCCGCTGTTAAAATAATCGGCAAGGAGAGCACACCGGCCACATAGATCTGTTTCAGAAGCAGGTCTAAGCGCAAGATCGCGTGCGGTGTGGCCGATAGAACCGACATAATAAACAGAGCGCCACGACCAAATGTTGCCAGGCCTGCTATCGCACTCGAGCCCAACGACTGAATAAAACCGATAAGTCGTGACATTACTCTTCTCCTCTAACTTGACCGTAGAGCGCGACGTCTTCAATATAGGGTTGCTTTGAAAAATGAAACGGCACGGGTCCGTCCGGCAAGCCGTGAATAAACTGATTCACATAACCGGTCGACTCTTTCAGCAGATCCTCTTTATCACCTTGGTAAATTATCTTGCCTCCCGAAATAATACAGACGTAATCCACAATTGACAGCAGCTCAGGCACATCGTGCGACACCATGACGCTGGTGAGATTCAAGCTGCCGTTGAGCTTATGGATTAACTCAACAATTACCCCTTTACTGATGGGGTCCTGACCGACAAAGGGTTCATCATAGAAAATCATCTCAGGGTCCAGCGCAATCGCTCTGGCCAAAGCGACGCGTCGAGACATTCCCCCCGACAATTGAGCCGGCATTAAATATTTTGCGCCGCGCAAGCCCACTGCCTGCAGCTTCATTAATACCAAGGCGTAAATCAGCTCTTCAGGTAATTTGGTGTGTTCTCGCAATGGAAAAGCAACGTTATCAAATACATTCAAGTCCGTCAGCAGGGCACCACTTTGAAACAACATGCCCATCTTGCGTCTTAGCTCATAGATTTTTTTGCGCGACAGCTCGTGAACGTTTTGCCCCTCGATAATAACCTCACCGGAATCAGGCACCAGTTGGCCGGCAATCAACTTTAGCAACGTCGTTTTTCCGCTGCCACTTGGCCCCATAATCCCTGTCACTTTTCCTTTGGGAATAGAGAGCGTGACGTCGTCAAATATCTTGCGACTGCCACGTGAAAAGCTCAGGTTTTTTATGTCGATTAAAGTTTCGTTTGTTTGCATATCTGTTACTCGATTGCCATCTTAAATGTGTGTCCGTTTTTTTAACTCTGTTTATCTTAATGTCAATTTGTCTCTTCTGAACTTAAGCTCTACACTCAACCCCCTAAACTCTGGCACCAATCTAACACTTTCGCTCTAAAGATAAAATGGCGTGTCACGTTTAAGCGGACGTGTCTGGCTCTTTTAATAACCTATTTAACGTAGACTCATAATTTAATAGCCCAGGAACTCCGCGAGGACTTTAAGATTTGCGACCTGTACCATATCCGCTTTAGCCCCATCAATAATAAAAGGAGCAGCCAACTCTTCGCCTGTCCGCCCACTCTCGACCAAGCTTTGCCTAAAGGCTTTCAACAAGGCCACTTGCGCTTTTGCATCCGTCGTCAACTCTGACACATACGCCAAGGGCTCTCCGGAGATCCGTGTTTGCTGATTCTGCCAAGACCAACCTGGTAATACCTGAGTCTTTGAGATCAAAGTGACGGGCAAGCCGCCAATGCATGCGTGTTCAGAAAACGGCGTCTCCGACCACAAGACCACGCCGCAGGCCTGGTCCTTTAGAGTGGCAACAATCCGTTTTAACGATGCTTCCAACCGCGACAGGCTTTCTGGCGTTAAACTTTCCTCAACCGAATCTATCGCAAAATAAAAACAAAAGGGCGATTCAACCGACTCTATGACCGCTTCTAAGACTTCCTGATCCCAGGCAGTCCACTCTTTTTGCGGCACTAGCACAACTCGAAATGCATTGCTGTAATAATCAAGTTGCCAATCCTGTGGCAAATCTTCCGGATAAAACGGACCCGATAAATGGTTCCACTGCCAACCAAGCAACCCTACTTGTAAGTTTTCCAACGTTGAAGTCCTTTATCCATTACTATAAACCTTAGCGTATTCTAGCGTGACTCTGAGCAATTAACAGCTAAAAAGCAGATCTAATTCAATTAAACAACCACCCTCCAAAGTAGAGTCTTCGAGCGCGTGAGCACGATAAATTTCGTGTTTTAAAGCCACTCTTATAAAATTTTATAACAACCCATCAATATTTTCTATTCACATGTTAGTTTCAGTTATAATTGGCTCGCACTTTTAACAGATAACTTGGCTTACATCATGACAATGACATTACTTCTTCCCAGCATTCTTCTTTTAATTGGCCTGACGCTTCTCGTTTGGAGCTCTGATGTTTTTATAGACGGCTCCGCGAGCGTTTCAAAGCACCTCTCCATCTCACCATTGATTATCGGTGTAGTGGTTTTAGGCTTTGGAACTTCCATGCCTGAAATGTTGGTTTCAACTTTGGCTTCCCTGGACGGCAGCCCAGGCCTGGCGATTGGTAACGTGGTGGGATCCAACATTGCCAACATTGCACTCGTAATGGGGACCGCTGCTCTTATCAGCCCCATCGTCGTGAAATCTTCTGTTTTAAAACGCGAGTTGCCGATCTTATTGACGATCTCTTTAGGGGTTTATCTGCTGGTTATCATTGACGGAAAACTTGGTTTTTTTGACGGTATTATCTTAGCCGTCGCGCTTGTTTTAACGATGATCTGGATGATTAAAGCCAACAAAGCCATCGACCCGGCCGACCCACTTTCGACCGAAACCATAGACGCAGTGAGCGAGATTCCTGAGCTGAGCATGAAAAAAAGCATTCTGTTTGTGATTTCAGGCTTGTTGGTTTTAATTGCCAGCGCCAAGATGATGGTCTGGGGGGCGGTCGAAATCGCACATGCATTTCAAATTTCCGAAACCATTATCGGCTTAACCATTATCGCCATCGGCACCAGCCTACCCGAACTGGCTGCGGCCATCTCAGCAGCGCGTAAAAATGAAGCCGACCTTTTGATTGGAAACATTATCGGTTCAAACGTCTTCAACCTGCTTGCCGTGCTCGCGGTGCCTGCTCTGCTTGCACCGTCTGTATTGGACAACAATATGCTCTTCGTCGACCTGCCCGTCATGCTTGGCTTTACGCTGCTCATGCTGCTGTTCGCTCTGCCCAAAAAAGGCAAAGCGGTCATTGGCAAGCCGAAAGGGCTTTTACTTACCGCTGGTTTTGTGGCATATTTGGTGGTTCTGTATCTACGCTCCACGCAGTCGTAGCCATTACACTAACTCCTTGAATAACTTTTTATAGAACACTCGAAAGGATCAGACATGAACATATCTAAAATCATCGCCCATAAAGCGCAAAGAATTAAACTGCTGATTTTGGATGTGGATGGCGTCATGACCGATAACAAACTTATTTACAGTGATGACGGCGTAGAGAGTAAAGCTTTCAATACTCGAGATGGTCACGGCATGGTGCTCTTACAAAAAAGTGGCATTGAGATTGCAATCATCACCGGCCGCACATCTCAGTTGGTGGCCAATCGCATGCAAGATCTTAAGGTCAAGCACCTGTTTCAGGGAGTGCCGGATAAGTTGCCAACCTTTTTAAAGCTGGTCGACACGCTTGGGGTGGCGTTCAATGAGATCGCCTACATTGGTGACGACATCCTTGACCTGCCCATTTTAATGCGCATTGGTTTGGCCGTCACGCCGGCAGACGGCGATGCAGAGGTAAAGTCTCGTGTGGATTATATTTCTGCTTATGACGGTGGCGAAGGCTGTGTGCGTGAGGTCTGCGAAATCATCCTCCGTTCGCAAGGCAAATGGCAACAACACATGGATTTCTTTTTGAGAGATCTCAGCTCTACCTTAAACACGGCTTCGGACTGAATCGACTCGTCAGAAACTGTTTGAGCACTCACTCTGAGCAACACGTTTGTAAAAATCACGTTATCCCTAGCCAAGTCTTCATCCTATTTTTAGATAAAATTTGTTCAATATAAGCGATTCAAATTCCACATAAGGCATTCCACACGGAGTTCCAAATAAAAAGACCCACACTCAAGAACTTACTTAGGGCTTACTATGCGGTTATCCAATGCTCAATCCATTTTCTTCGGTTTACTGCTTGCTGTCCTCGCACTCTGGATCACCACGCACCAAAATAAACCACAAAGCCCACAAACCGTTCAAGTCGCTGCCGAAAGTTACAACTGGCAATCCAGCGACAGCACGACTTGGAAAATAAACCGCCACGAACCCGATACCCAGACCATCTTTCAAACCTCTATTTTTCGTTACAATGAAACCTCTAAACAGAGCGACTTTAGCCAACCATTCATCACCCAGCTTCTGCCCGACAGCCTCATCACCCTTAAAAGCCAGCAAGGCCAGAGCCAGAATAATGAGCGTATAAAACTCTCCGGCCAAGTAGTCATTAAGCAGTTTGACACTCAGGGCGCATCAGAAAAAATGGTTAAAACAGATGTGGCTGACGACCGTACTCCTCAAACTACTACGCTCAACACCGACTACATCACTTATAATGCGACCAACGGCGAGCTTGAAACCGATGCACCCGTCACCATTATTCAATCCAATGGCGTCACCACCGCAATCGGCTTACACGCCTACCTTGACACAGGACGATATCTGTTGCTCAATGAGGTTAAAGGGATTTACCACTTAAAACCTACCTTAGAATCGACTAAAGCCACAGATTAAATATCGCCTTGAAACACTAAACCTGTTGTTTATCATGTTTAAAGAAACGCGCATAACACCACATATAACGTTTAGCCTCCATTCGTTTAAAAGCAGATCAAATAAGTAGATCAAAAATAGGTCACGAGAATATGCCCCAACTACCTACTCCGTTACTCATTGTCTGTAACACTCGATTTCCCTCGATGTTACGGGTGATTGCCGTCAGCTTGACCGCGCTTTTACTCAACAGCCCCATGGCCATGAGTGCGCCATCCGCTCCGCCACCCTCCAATGCCACGCCGGATGAAGAGCAACCGGTTCACATCACTGCCGACAGTCTGGACGCGCAAGAGAAAAAAGGCATCAGCATTTACAAAGGTAATGTCATTGTCACCCAAGGAAGCTTGACCTTAAAAGGCGACGTCATTACCGTGATGCATCCCAATAGTGAATTGAAAAGTGTCAAATCCGTCGGTACGCCCGCCAACTTTAAACGCTTCAGTCACATTGACCAGGCCTGGTCAAAAGGCAAAGCCAGTTCGATTGAGTATGACGCGATCCATAAAACGGTTTTACTGATCGGTGACGCGGAAGTGGAACAACCTGGCGAACATCTGATCAAAGGTCCGCGACTGTTTTACGACATGACCAACCAGACGCTTAAAGCACAGGCCACTGCCAACGAAAAGGGCCGAGTGTCGGTGACCTTTACGCCAGCGAATACACCCACGAGTACACCCGAGAATACATCCGTTGAAACGGACGGAGCTTCTAGTCAAACCGAACAGAAGCCCGATCTCAATACAGATTAAACAAGGAGCGCTGATGGCACACTTTTACGCGCGCGGTCTCGCAAAAAGTTATAAGAAAAGACAGGTCGTCACCTCGGTCGACATCGATGTATACAGCGGTCAAGTCGTCGGTTTACTAGGCCCGAATGGGGCGGGGAAAACCACAACGTTTTACATGATGACAGGCCTGGTCGAACACGATAAAGGCCAGCTTTTTTTAGACGGCCAAGAAATCAGCCAACTGCCGATTCACAACCGTGCCAAACTGGGGGTTGGCTATTTGCCACAAGAAGCGTCGGTGTTTCGTAAACTCAATGTCACGGAAAACATTATGGCCATCTTGGAGATGCGCCCAGAACTGAGAAAAAGCCAGCGAACCACTATTTTTGAAAACTTGGTGGCAGACCTGCAAATTGGGCATATTTTAGAGCAGTCCGGCCAAGCCTTGTCAGGTGGTGAACGTCGTCGAGTTGAGATCGCGCGTGCCCTGGCGATGGAGCCCCGATTTATCTTACTCGACGAACCGTTTGCTGGCGTAGATCCTATTTCAGTTAAGGATATCCAGAGCATCATTTTGCACCTCAAAGAGAAAGGCATCGGTGTCTTAATTACCGATCACAATGTGCGTGAAACCTTAGGAGTGTGCGACCACGCCTATATTCTCCACGCAGGCACAATTCTCGCCTCTGGAACCCCCGCAGAAGTGTTGGAAAATAGTGACGTTAAACGCGTCTATTTAGGGCATGACTTCACGGTGGCTTAACAAACATCCACTCAACTCTGTAAATTCATAGACTTAGCAAAGGCTTAGCGTTCAGCCTGTTTTCTGGCTTCAACCAGGCCTGGTGACTTGAGCTTTTACTCGTATCATTCGCTTGAAATCAAGACTGCCACTTTATTTTAGTCGGTGGTATACTCAAAGTCGAAAAGGTTTTGAATTAACGGGATTGTTGAGCAATTAGACTTTAAATACCTCACAAACCCACCGCATCGCACAACGCAATCAAAAGGAGCGATACTCTATGCAAATTAATATTACTGGTCACCATATCGATGTAACAGAAGCACTTCGTGCCCATATTTCTAAAAAGATGATTAAAATTAAACGTCATTTTGAGAATGTCACAAATATCCAGGTTACCTTAACGGTTGAGAAAAAAATCCAGAGAGCGGAAGCAACCGTATTAGTGTCAGGTGCAGAATTGTTTGCTCAAAATGAGACCCCGGATATGTATGCGTCCATTGATGGTTTGATCGAGAAACTGGACCGCCAGATTATTAAGCATAAAGAAAAAGTCAGCAGTCACAACCAAAAGTCTGGTGGCATTAAAAATATGGCTGTTGAGGAAGAAGCTTAATCTCTGGCGACAACTGATTTTCTCTCACGCAGATTTACGCTCAGGAATTAAACCCTAAGCAACGACAATCGTCAGCGATTACACAACGCCTTTCACACTTAAACAGTTGTTTAAATGTGAAAGGCGTTTTCATTTCCCCCTACCCCTCTCTCCCTAAAAAAATCGTTTAACCTTGCTTTAACATTGACCTAAGTTCAAACATAGATAGACAATTAATTTAAAACAAAACACGCGACTCCATATCATCTGGCCCTTTTCTCCTGCTACAATAGCGACGCAGTTCAGTCATGCTTTTGTCCACACGCTGAAGTTCATAACCGGTGTGTAAACGTCAAAGTAAAATAGACAGCGGCCGCTTATTTAAAACGCTGAAATGGCCCGGTTACAATTGTCCTATTCGATCACTCTTAGCGTCCACGTCTCAGCCCGCATACTTAAATTTAACCCCTTCATAAAGGAGAGGCATTCAGATGGCAAACACCGGAAATCAAACGCAAAGCGACAGAGCTAAGCTAACCGAGCAGTTGCTAGAAGCCGTTGAGGGGCAGCACATCCAGCAAATTTCAGCTCTACTCTCCGTAATGGTGGCTGAAGAAATTGCTGAGATTTTAGAATCAACTCCGCTGAAAGAGCGTGAAGTTATTTGGCATAGCATCGACCCAGATGAGCAGGGTGAGATCCTCATTCACACCAATGAAGAGGTAAGAGCCAGCCTTCTTGAGACCCTGCAATCGCATGAAATCGCCACCATGGCGGAAGAGCTTGAGACAGACGACATTGCCGACATCATGCAGTCGCTGGACGCAACTCGGCAGCAAGCGCTCCTAGATTCACTGGACGACAGCGACCGAGTCGCCGTTGAAACCGCCTTAACCTACCCCGAAAAT
>CAZVPH010000077.1:0-7727 GCA_964628125.1 uncultured Thiosulfatimonas sp.
GAAATAGAGCGCGCGCAGCCGCGCCTGGCCGATCGGCGTGCCGACGATCTTGACGCAGCCGTTATCGAGATAGTTGCCGGTTTCTAAGTCTGCTTGCGCCCAGTTGGTGGCCTGACCGTGCCCGGGGATAACGTGAACTGCAGGCAGTTGACGCATTATTTTATAGGCTTGGTTCCAAGTGATTGGGTTTGACCAAGTGTGGACGCCAAGCATTCGGTCTACATAAACTAAGTCACCGGTAAAAAGCACCGCGTGCGCGGGCAGATAAAGCGCTGAATCGCCTTTAAAGTGGGCATTTCCGTAAAAATTTAGCTGCATCTCAACGCCGCCAATCGTCAAACTGCTCTGAGCGTCTGATAAAATAACATCAGCGGTTTTTAGTTCAGTGCCGGCCAACGCGGGTACCTTTTTGACGATCGCTTCGACCTGTTGTGCAAACATGGCGGTTTGAGTGGTGACACTGCCTTGATAAGCGTAAATTTTAGCACCCTGTTTTGCAAAGTAGTCATTGCCCAACCAGCGGTGATCTTGGCTGCCTAAGTTAATCACCGCCACAATGGGTTGTTTTTTTATCGCCATGGCCATCGCTTCTAGCTTTTTGGCGGCCGCATCGCCTGCGCCAGAGTCCACCAGCACCCAGCCGTCTGCGGTATCAATAAAGCCAATGTTATTGTTTAAGCCTAAGTTTTCAGGCGTTCGATCGGTGGTGGGGCCAATATAGGCGTAAACACCATCGGTAATTTTTTGCGCGGTAAACTCAACGGCTTGCGAGGTCAGTACACTGAATGTCAGGAGTAAGCCGGCAATAATTTGCAAAGAATAGTTCATCAGAGCTCTCTCTATTTAAGGTGCTTAAGTCTTCATCGGGTTTCGACTGAAAAGGTTAATATATCATTCGATAAGCATTTGAGCACGTTTAAAGCAGCGCCTAACTGAGTGCGGTGCTTAAAAAAATGGTTAAACAATAGTTTATAAACAATGAGCAGGCCTGGTCACATCGTTTTAGGCGTGGGCGATCTATCAGTAACAACAAAGTTCGGCCGAGAATGGCTATTTTGGTTGCTTAAAAGGGTGCTTAGTCTGTTGAGCGAACTGCTCCAGTGAAATTTCAACGTGCCCTGATTTGTTGCGATTGGGTCCCTTTATTACCTCTTGCCCTGCCCAGGCGTGGCCATGAACTACTTCGTAACTGGCAGGGATTTTGCCCTGTTTACGCAAGCCTTCATAGGCCGCTAGCATTGCTTGAAACTTAGTTTTTCCCATCAATCCAGGATTACGGTGTTGGCTGGCGTTGGTCGCCCCAATGGCTTTCAGATCTTTTAAAACCCCCATCGGTTGGTCGTAGGTGAGGGTAAACAATTCTACATCCATGACGGGCTGGGCAAAACCGGCACGAATCAATGCGTCGCCAATATCATGCATGTCGATAAAGTGGTTGACGTGCTGAAATTCAGAATCGGCAGCTTGCCAGGCCTGGCGAAGTTCTTTGAGCGTGTCAGGGCCAAAAGTGGTGAACATCAACAAACCTTCAGGACGCAGTACCCGGCGAAATTCGGTAAACACTGCATCTAAATCATCGCACCACTGCAACATTAAATTGCTGACGATTAAATCCACACTTTTGTCGGCGAATGGCAATTGATTCACGTCGGCGTTGATGCGCGTGGCGGCGGTTTTAGTGGTGAGCGAACGGCTGAACGAACACTGGTTTAATAAACGATTGATAACGGAACCTAGCGCGGGAAACCGAGGGCGTTGCAGTCGAGCGTGCGCTTGTTGCAACATACTTTCGGAGAGATCCACTGCAAAACAGTCGGCAGTGGGGTAACGGGCGAGAATTTTCTCGGTCAACAGACCCGTGCCGGCACCGACATCAAGCACTGTTTTCACCCTAATGGCGGTCAAGTCAAGCCGTTCATCAACCCGTTCAGCCACGGTTTTTTGCAACACAGCCGCCTCTTCATAGCTGGGCGCCGCTTGGCTAAAATGTGCCTTAATGTGCTGACGATTAACGCTGTGCAACGGCGTGCTCTTTGTTGATGCGAAAGTTGACTCAGAAGCCTGTTCAGGAGCCGGCTTGAGTGGTGTGATAGGCGTTGAAGAAAGATCAGACATTGAGGTTCACTTTGTTGATAAGGTCGATGTAGTCGTTGCCGTCAGCGCCACTGTGTCGGACGTCGACGGCTGAGTTTGCAGAAAGTCGATGAGTTTCTGAGCCGTCTCTTTCGGGTGCGATAGAAATGGCATGTGGGCTGCACCGGCGATGATCTCTACGGCAGCGTGCATTCCGCTTGTCGACATTGTACGCGTTACACTCTCTGGCTGGGGAGTGACTTGAGTAAAGTCTTGAATAAAATTGACCGGAATCAAGGGATCGTTTTCGCCGAGCAACCAAAGTATGGGCTGCTCCAACGTCGGCGTGCTGGTGCGACAGTCGATGGATTTAAGCAGCTCCAGTCCTTGCAACAGGCCAGTTAGAGAGGGTAGTTTTCGGTCTTTTACAGTATTCATAAATTGTCGAATAAGGGGGCGTGCGCCGTTTGAACCTTGGAGTTGCAGTCGCCAAAAATGCTTTAAGGTGGCGGCGGTGTCTTTGCCCACGGCGAGCGCAAAATCTGCAATCAAACTCGGTGACACCGCCCACGACCAGTCATCGGCTTGGGTAAAGCGAGGTGTGCTGGCCAAGCAGATAAGGCTTTGAATTCGCTCGGGGGAGTGCAGGGCTATTTTTTGCGCCAAAAGCCCCCCCAGCGACCAGCCTAGCAAGTGTGTGTTGGCAGGCAATACAACGGTGATGGCGCGAATCCAGTCCTCTTCTAGGGTGTCTGAGTCGGGCAGAGCATCGCTGTGACCAAACCCGGGCAGTTCAACCAACGTGACGGTGAAGTGCGGCGCGAGTTCGGTCTCAGCCCAACGTTTCCAATCGCTGTTTTGAGCTGCCCAGCCGTGAAGTAGGGTGAGATTTGGGCCTTGACCGAAGGTGTCTGTGTGTAACATGCTTGTGCCCCTATGGTTTTTTGCGGCGCTGGTTATGTTCGTTATGTTCACTATGTTTGTTCTGCGGGCTCTGTCGGAGTTGACGGTTATATTGAGGTTTTGTGCTTTAGGTTCAACTCAGCTCTGCCTGCACTTCGGCCAATGCCTGTAACAGTGCCTTGACCTGGATTTTACTGTGGCTGGCGGACAGTGTGATTCGTAAACGTGCTTGACCGTTTGGCACCGTGGGTGGGCGAATTGCAGTGACCCAAAAGCCTTTCTGCTTAAGTTTGTCGCTCCACAAGAGCGCGGTTTCACTGTCGCCCAGCATCACGGGCTGTATCGCGGTGGGCGACTCCCAAAGAGTTAGTCCCAAGACTTCAGCGCCGGCTTTAAAAGTTTTAATGTGTTGTTGCAATGTTTCACGTGAAGCACCGCCCACCTTAGTGGAGCGCACTTGTTTTAAAGCTTCACGGATTGCCAGCGCATTCAGTTGTGGCATGGCAGTGGTGTAAATATAGGGGCGCGCAAATTGAATCAGAGTCTCAATTAACACCGCACTGCCGGCCACAAACGCCCCTGAACAGCCAAAGGCTTTACCCAAAGTGCCGATTAAAATGGTGTTCTCGTCCGGCTCTAATCCAAAGTATTCAAAGCACCCTTTGCCGTTTTCGCCCAAGGTGCCGACGCCATGGGCATCATCGACCAGTAACCAGGCCTGGTAGGTTTGAGCGAGCGCTTGTATTTGCTGTAAAGGCGCTATATCGCCATCCATGCTGAACACCCCGTCGGTGACAATTAAGCTTTGACCGTCTTCTTGAGCAGTTTGTTGCAGGCGTCGCTCTAATGCTTGCATATCAAGGTGCGGATAACGTTTAAAGTCGGCCGCGGAGTGAAGGGCGCCATCGACCAGGGAGGCGTGATTGAGTTTGTCGGCCAGAATGGTGTCGCCAGGTTGCATTAAAGCTTGTAAAACCGCCAAGTTTGCCATGTAGCCTGTCGAAAACAGCAACGCTCGTTCAGTCCCCAACCAGTCGGCAATTTCATCCTCAGCAAGATGATGTTGTAAATGGTGACCTGTGACTAAATGCGCTGCGCCCGCGCCATAGCTTACGAGGTCGGTTGTTAAGGCCTGGCTGAGTTTTTGTTTGATGTGCTGGCTGTTCGCCAATCCCAAATAATCATTCGATGAAAAGTTGACCACCTGCAAACCATTAATCTGCATCTGAGCCGACTGGGCAGACGTGGTTAAAGGCCGGCTGCGATAGAGGTGCGCTTGTTGGCGTTGGTCGAGCAAAGAATGAAAGCGGTTGTGAATAGACATGGTAGCTGTGCTGCTTTAGAAACGGGGGAACGGATTTAGTTGAAGCTATTAATGCACCCTGATCCATTAAATGTCGGTATGTTGAAGGGACTGGTCTAAGGTCAAACCCTTAGACACACGTTTTCAAACTTATGAGCCAGGCTTAAGGCCGAGGCCATTGACGCTTAGGTGCCTTAAACGACTTAAGCAGAGAGTTCAGTGATTTGCTCTGCCATCTTTTTCGCGGCGGCTTCGGCTTTAACATTGTGTTGCATGGTGATGCCGAGTTTGGCGAACAGTTGAATGTCGTGGTCGGATTCGGGGTTTTCGGTGGTTAATAGTTTATCGCCATAAAAAATGGAGTTGGCGCCGGCTAAGAAGCACAGGGATTGAGCTTCATCGGTCAAGGTCATGCGACCCGCAGAGAGGCGGACGTAAGTTTGTGGCATCAAAATACGTGCGGTGGCAATGACGCGGATAAACTCGAACGAGTCGGTTTTGCCTTTCATGTGTGCCAAAGGCGTGCCTTCAATGGGCACCAATAAGTTAATGGGCACCGAGTTAGGGTGGACGTGCATATTGGCGAAGGTGCGCAGTAACTCGGCGCGGTCTTTATGCTGTTCGCCCATGCCGATAATGCCCCCAGAGCAGACTTTAATGCCCGATTTTTGGACTTTATCAATGGTGTCTAAACGGTCCTGAAAGCTGCGCGTGGTAATCACTTGTGGGTAATAGGCTTCTGATGTGTCGAGGTTGTGGTTGTAGTAATCCAAGCCGACTTCTTGCAGTTGTTGGGTCTGTTCGTCGCTCAACATGCCCAAGGTTAGGCAGGTTTCTAAGCCAAGGTCTTTGACAACCCTCACCATCTCTAAAACCCTTGGAAAGTCTTTTTTATTCGGATTACGCCAAGCCGCGCCCATGCATAAACGGGTGGCGCCACGCTCTTTGGCGACCAGTGCTTGTTCAATCACCTCTTGCACTTCCATCATCTGCTCTTTTTCTAAGCCTGTATGGTTGCGCGCACTTTGCGAACAGTAAGAGCAGTCTTCCGCGCAGCCACCGGATTTGATGTTCACCAGAGTGCTGGTTTGGATGGTGTTCGGATTAAAATGCTGGCGATGAGCGAGTTGTGCCTGAAACATAAGGTCGTTGAAAGGTTGATCCATAATGGCGCGGATTTCGTCCAGCGTCCAATCATGTCTTACCTGGCCTACGTTTTCCATGTTCATATTGTTTTGTCCAATGTGCTGATGAGTCTGAATTCGTTTGCTTGGGTGTCCGAAAAGTCTGTCAGGAGACCGGCGGCGCAAGTGTAAGCAGATTCTGTGTGAAATAAAGCGTATTATAACTGAAAACAGGTGGTAAACGCTTAGATTACCATGTGCCTGGTTTGAGCCGCAGTTGAATTTTATTTATACCTGATTCGAGAAGCGTTCAAGATAAAGCTGGGGGTCCGTCTGAGCCTCTTTAATTTACGTTTTAAGTACAAAATTCACCAGGTTACGTTTCTTTCTTTAAAGAGTGTAAGGCGATGAAAGCAGTTGAAAAATGGTTGCTACCTCCACGATGTGTTTTGACCGGAGCGCCCGGCGCTGAGGTGGATTTGGCGTCTGCGCTCATAGAAACGTTGAGGCCCCCCAGTCAAGTCTGTCCACAATGCTGCGAATTGAGTGTCAATGCCCAGTTGTGCGGCGCCTGCCTGACGCAACCACCAGCCTTCTCACGGACTCAAGTGGGGTTTTATTTTGCCGAACCGCTGGATCGGTTAATTTACGACTTTAAATATCACGACAAAGCAGCCTACGCACGACTGTTTGCCGAGTTACTGGCCACACGTTTACAGATTGAAGGCGTGCAGGCTCTGATTGCTATTCCGGCTCACCCCTTAAGACGTCGGGCGCGTGGCTATAATCAAGCGGAATTATTGGCAGAGGCGTTGGGAAAACATCTCAAAATTCCCGTTATTAGAGGCGCGGTTATTCGAGTAAAAAATACGCTGTCGCAAACCCATTTAACTGCGTCACAACGACAACGAAACCTTAAAAACGCCTTTCAAATCAAACCGAGTCGTTTAGCTGCTTTAAATGAGTTGACACAGATCGCGCTGGTGGACGATGTTATTACAACCGGCGCCACCATGCAACAGGTCGCAGAGTTGATTCATAAAAAGACCGCGATACAAAACTGCCAGGCCTGGTCGATTGCTAAAACTAAGTAACAAGGTTTCTTTGAGGCCATTAAACCTGGTTTTAAGGGGTTTTAATGGATGTTTTTGGGTTACTCTGTTTTTAGGCTTATACTCATGAGCGCGGTTAAGTGGGTTTGCGACAGCGTATTTTTAATGCGAATGCAACCGCCACTTTTCACAACCGTTTTAAGATAAAGGATTTATATGTCTGACACTACCCAGCCTGTTTCACATCACCATACCCACATCGCCAAGCCCGATAAAAGCAGTCAAAAGAAGGTCCTGATTGCCGCAGTGATTACTGCCAGCTATATGTTGGTTGAGATTATCGGCGGAATTTGGGTTAACTCGATCGCTCTGGTCGCCGATGGTGTGCACATGATGACCGATGCGATGGCCTTAGGCATTGCCTGGTGGGGCTTTTACATGAGCCAAAAACCAGCGACTGAAAAAATGACCTTTGGGTTTCAGCGTTTTCAAATCCTGACCGCATTTGTCAACGGTTTTACGCTGCTGTTAATCGTTGGCGGTATCACCTTTATGGCGATTTATCGTATGTTACAACCGCAAGAGGTGATGGGAAAAGAAATGTTCATCATTGCGTTTATTGGTTTATTGAATAACTTGTTTGTTTTCTGGTTGCTGCACTCCGGCGATCAAAGCAATATGAATATGCGGGGCGCGACGCTGCATTTTTTAGGCGATACGCTTAGCTCTGTTGCGGTTATTGTAGGCGCGGCTGTCATTTTTTATACCGGCTGGATGCTAGTGGATCCGCTGCTGTCAATTTTAATGGCAATTGTCATTGGAGTGGGCGCTTATCGTTTAACCAGAGAGTCGGGCAATATACTGCTCGAAGGCGTGCCAGCCGGTTATAAAATTGCAGACATCCAAGAGGATTTAGAGGCGCATTTTTCGTTCTTAACCAGTGTGCACCACATTCACCTTTGGGCGATTGCAGAGGATCAAGTGGTGATGACGCTGCACGCCAAGACCGATTTACGGCACATTAATGATGAGACGCTTTCCGAGATTAAGCACTATCTGCACGAGACGCATAAAGTTCATCATGTGACGGTGCAGTTAGAAACGGAAAGTATGACGGCGCTTTAACCAACAGCGGTGTCGCTAACGCTTCAGCGCGGACAGCCATTTCCAGAGATTGAAGAGGCTAGAAAGTGACGCGGCAACATAGGTCATTGCGCAGGCAAAGAGTATTTTCTTGGCGATTTTGTGGTCTTTTTTATTCAAATAACCCCC
>CAZVPH010000078.1:0-7690 GCA_964628125.1 uncultured Thiosulfatimonas sp.
GGTGAGGCCAACTTGCGTCAGACTCTCTTTAGAGGCGCGTTCTCGGCCATGTTCACGCAAGGCGTGCGACATTTCATGCCCCATAATGGCGGCGATTTCAGCATCAGTAAGTTCGAGTTTTTCGATGAGTCCACTGTAGAAAGCAATTTTTCCTCCTGGCATACACCAGGCGTTGAGTTGTTCGGACTGAATGACGTTCACTTCCCATTGCCAGCTGGGTGCATCCGGTCTAAAGACCGCTGTTTGAGGAATTAAACGGTTGGCGATACGGCGTACGCGCTGAACCAATACTGTGTTTGTATTGAGCGTTTTAGTCTCAGCCGCCTCTTTTAACACCGAAGCGTAGGCAAGTTTACCGCCTTGAACCATCTCGGCCTCCGAGACTAAAAGCAATTGTTGGCGATCAATGCCGACAGCGCCTTGTTTGGTGCTGCTACTGGTACAGGCGGTTAAGGTAACCACTGCACTGACAACAAGGCCAGCCATGATTCTTTTAAAGTAACGTTTTGGGTTCATAATAATTCAGTGTGTGGTGTGTAGAGGTGGCTACACGGATAATCGAATGGGTAAATAAAACACTATTTACCGCCAAAGACTTTTTTTAACAACTCGGTGGACTGTTTTACCGGGTCCTGACGGATGCTGGCTTCTTCTTGCGCAAGGTAATAAAACATGCCTTGCATCCCTTGTTCAATTACATGGTCCAGTAGGTTCGCTTTGACATCGGGCACAAATGGCAGGTCTTTGTATTTAGAAATGGCTTTATCATAGGCTTTGATGGCACCCACTTCGTTTAAAGAACTTTCTACAATGGGTGCCATTTTTGTTTTTAGGCTCGGAGTGGTTTTGGATTGTAAGTACTGAGTGGCAGAGTCTTGCGGGCCGTTATAGATTTTTTTAACGTCGTCAAAACTCATCTCTTGAATCGCTTGTAAAAACAGCGCTTTGGCTTGGGGGGTAGCCGCTTCCGCCGCGCGGTTGATTTTAAGCTCTACATCGTCCATATAGCCGCCCATGCCAAATTGAGTTAGGGTCGATTGCACGGTTTTCAGAGAGCTTGGCAGTGGAATGTGAATTTTAGGATCTGCGTTAAAGCCATCTTTTAAGCTGAGTTGACTGACCACTGTTTCTGACCCTTTGGTTAACGCTTGTTTAAACGCTTTTTGCAGGTCATCGGTCGACAAGCTCGCAGGAAGTACTTTGCTCGGGGAGGTGGTTGCTTCAGATAGAGCCGGCGTGTTTTTAAACAGATCCACTCCTTTGTCCCACCAACTGGCTTGAGTGCTTGGGCTTATCAGGGTTGTTAGCCCTAAACTGCTTAAAGCGATAATCTGGGTAAAGCCGATTAAGCGCGGTTTAATAAATGTATTCATAGCAAGCTCCACGCCCAACGAAGCGTTTAAACAACGTTGAGAGTTTATTAGTATTATTTCTATTTTAATAGAATACTTTATTTTAAGCTGAGTAGGCAACCAACATCTCTTAAAGCGGTCTGAATCATTGCGAGTAAGAAGTATTCAATAGCTTTAAAAAAGTTCTGTTTTCTGTATTGAGGACTCATTTACTCTCCGGACGCAGTCTATATCTTGACGTTTGGTTTATATTTTTATCACTCTACGGGAGATTACTTGTGTATATTTTATATCGAGCTTAATACGAGTTTAAACCTATTTTAAACCAAACTTAAATGGCCAAGACACGGTTGCTTGTTTGGGTAAAAATTACGTCATTCATTAAAACTATGCATGGACGTGCCTATTTTAAAAGTGGTAATTTACGATTTAGGTTTTCCGGTGACAGGGCGAGTGATGCATCTCTACGCAGATCAAGGCGATCGGGTTGAGGCGCGACAACTGCTGGCAAAACTGGATGATACTGAAGTGACCGCCACTCTAGCGGAGGTTGAGGCCATCTACGCGAAGACACGGCTTGAAATCAGCAGTACTCAACGTGAAATCGCCCTCAATCAAGAGCAGTATGACTTAGACAAACTGACTTATGCTCGCTATCAAAAGATGCTGAAAAGCGGCAATATCTCAATAGAACAATACGATCAAATGAAGTCGACGATGTTGCGTTCTGAGTCTCACAATAAATAAAAATGTTGATTAAAAAATAAAACTAGAGTTGTCAAAGTCCGAAGCCAATCGGGTCGTTCAGGAGCACGTTGTTTACGTCGGCTTTGATGCCCTTTTAGCGCGTGTTACCTTTTAAATGCACTAGACAACGTGTCACTGTTGCCTCTAACCACCTCAACCGACGATGAAAAAGTGCGTGAAAAAGCCAAAGAGTTACTGACTTTTTGGGGCTGGCCGATAAGTTTGAGTTGAAACCCAGTGAGTTGTCAGGAGGGCAAAACCAGGGAGTGGCGATTGCCAGAGCTTTGGCAAACAATCCACAAATTATTTTGGCCGATGAACCCACGGCAGCGCTAGACATTGAAAGAGATCGCTAAGACACAGCAAGTGGCGATTATTATGGTGACGCACGATGAGCGGTTACTGACCTATTGCGACAAAATATTACATGTCTCTGAGGGCAAGGTCGAGGTGACCGAATTGGCGGAAGCGTCTGGTTTGGTTACAGAGAAAGTTCTTTAATATCAGCCTGCTTAGTTCTTCTTAATCCCAGTTGACCAGGCCTGGTCAACTTCACAATAATGCTTGAATAACGTCAAAACTAAGTTTTAAGCGCTGCCTTTCGGTGCTGATTGCGACCAATTAACACCAGCCCTAAACCCCCAATCATTAAGATCGCCGCGACGACAAAGCGTAATGTAATCGGCTCATCAATCAGCCAAATTGCGCCAAAAGCTGCCAACAGTGGCACTAAGAGTTGTGACGCAGACGCAAGGCTTGCTGAGATTCTTGGCAAGGCGGAATACCATAAAATGTACCCCAAAGCCGAGGTGACACCACCGGATAGAATCGCCATGGTGACGCCCGTGGGCGTTAGGAGGATGTGGTCGATAAACAGCAAGCTGATAATACTGGCTAAAGCGACCATTGGCAGGGTTCGGTAAAAGTTATAAGCGGTGTCGCGTAACGGGCTTAAAGAGTGTTGACCGTTGAGACTGTAGAGCGCCCAAGTGTAGGCTGAGATAACCACCATCACCAACGCCCACCAAGAGGGCGTTGTTAGGGTTGGATACGCCAAGTAGAGCAGTCCAAGGAGCGCCAACGCAGCCCCAATCCACTCTGTAAAGTGCAGTTTATCGCCCTGGCGCACTGCGTAGGCAATCATGGTCAATTGCACTATGCCGGCCAGCAAGAGCGCGCCGGTTCCGGTGCTGATTTCGACATAGCCGTAAGAGAAAGTAATGCCGTAGATAAAGAGAATAAACGCCGCTTTCCAACTGCCTTTGCTGTTGTCGACCACTCTGTCGGCAGGCTCTTTTTTGCGGTCGAGACGACGAATTCTCCAGCTCATCCAGCCCATCACCACAAACAGCGTGAAAGCACCTGAGGCGAGTCGTAAACTGGTGAAGCTGACGGGGTCAATCCAACCACTTTCTAACGCCCAGCGGCATAAAATAGCGTTGGTGGCAAAGGCAATCATCGCCATCAAGGTGAGAAAGGTTGTCTGAACGAGCAGAGCGGGGGTCATAAGTCTCCAATGGGTTATGCGAAAGTAAATTAAGGTAAGTAGAGTGCGCAGCGTAGGAATTCAAGGGCGCAATCCAGGGTGAATAACAGCAGTAAACACTGCCCGAAGAGCATGCTCTCAAATAATCGGTGTTCTGTGTGCAAGTGCGTCCACAAAATAGGTTTTTGAAAGTGCTCACTCAAAGCAGAGGGTTTATTCTAGACTACCTGATGGCTTGATATAGAGTTTATCTATAGGTTTAAGGGTCGTAAATAGGCTAGATTCTGGCATAATTATTAAGGGAATAAACAGGCAGAAATTTTTATCACCTTAACAGAGTTTTCGTTATTTGGGTGAGACTAGACCGAGCAGGCGTACGACAACCATGCAAAGTCGGTGAATAAGGTCTAAAATACGGTTAATTATTTGAGAGGAAATCAGCATGTCAGACACCGTTGTTAATGTTCAAAGAGTGAAAGAGTATTTACTGAAGTTACAACAAGATATTTGCCGCCAGTTAGCGGAAGAAGATGGCTCTATGGACTTTGTGGTCGATGAGTGGGAACGTGCCGGCGAAGAGGGTGTTATGAAGTTGACGGGCGGTGGATTGACGCGTGTCATGGAAGGTGGTCAAGTCATTGAAAAAGGCGGGGTGAATTTCTCGCATGTCAGAGGCCAAAATCTGCCTCCTTCCGCCACGGCGCACCGCCCAGAGTTGGCGGGCCGTTCTTTCCAAGCCCTAGGTGTCTCTCTGGTGATCCACCCTCGTAACCCTTATGTGCCGACCTCTCACGCCAACGTGCGTCTTTTTATTGCCGAAAAAGAGGGTGAAACACCCGTTTGGTGGTTTGGCGGTGGCTTCGATTTAACGCCTTACTACCCCTTTAATGAAGATATTTTACATTGGCACCAGCAATCAAAGTTGGCGTGCGAGGCTTTCGGCGATGAAATTTATCCAAAATATAAAACGTGGTGCGATGACTATTTTTATCTAAAACATCGCGATGAAACTCGTGGTGTGGGCGGGCTGTTTTACGATGATTTAAACACAGACACGTTTGACTGGGATTTTGAACAGTGTTTTGCATTTATGCAATCGGTCGGTGACCATTATATTGAAGCTTATCGCCCTATCCTGGCACGCCGCAAAACCATGGAGTATGGCGAGCGCCAGAAAGCGTTTCAACTCTACCGACGTGGCCGTTATGCAGAGTTTAACTTAGCGTTTGACCGCGGCACAATCTTTGGATTGCAGACGGGAGGACGCACAGAATCGATTCTTATGTCAATGCCACCAGAAGTCACTTGGAAGTATGATTATCAACCCGAAGCCGGCACGGAAGAGTCCGAAATCTACAACTTCCTGAGTCCGAGAGATTGGTTGACTGAGCTAAGTTGATCGATGGATAAGCTGCGGGTTGATAAGTGGTTATGGGCTGCGCGCTTCTTTCGAACGCGTGGTGTGGCGCTTGAGGCGCTGAAAGGTGGAAAAATTGAGCTGAATGGTTCAAAACCTAAGCCCAGTAAAACCTTAATGACCGGCGACAAATTAAAAATTACTCAGGTGCATCGTAAGGTGGAGGTGACGGTCTTAGTGGTCAGCGATAAACGTGGTTCTGCAGAGATTGCGCAGACGCTTTATCAACTCGACAGTGAGGTTTTAAGCCAGACTAAACCCACGCCAGATATGGCCTTAATCGGTTACCGCGAAAAAGGCGCTGGGCGTCCAACCAAGCGTGATCGACGCAAAATCCATCAGTTTTCTAACGCTGCAAAATCAGATGAGTGACGAGTGAACTTCTGCTAATCAACGGGTACTCATTGTTGTGGGTGCTGTTTTCAAATCTCTCTTTGATCTAAGCGCTGTTCTTGGACCGCTCACAGAGGCGGTTTGACGAGGCCTTTCGCCTAATTTATTATTCCACTTGCTTAAGGCGTTACCGTGAGTCATTACACTGTTATTTACGATCCCCAACAGGCAGAGCTGCTTGAGTCTGATCTTCAACCGTTACTCGAAAAATTTAACTGCGATTTTATCGCTTATGATCGCCACTCCGTTCCGAGTTTGTCGGAGAACAGTTCTGTGTTGACCTGGTTGTCGGACGACGATCTTTACGCGCTTTTGCCGCAGGCACAGAAGCAGAAGTGGCAAGTAGGGTTTATTCCTCATCCAGAGATGAAACGGGCGCAAAAAGCTTTTTTTGTACCCAAAAAAATGGAGGAGGCGATTGAGGCAATTTCGGAGACCCAAGCGCCAACGCTCGCTGACTTGATGTATTGCAACGAACGATTAGTTTTCGGCTCAGTTTTGTTTGGAAATCCAGAGATTATGGCGCCTGCAGCGCGTATTGAAGAGGGTGTCTGGAGTAAAATAAAACACTTTGGAACCTTAGCGGTCACGCTTAGTAAATCGCACCTTTCGGCTTATCGTTTAGAAACTGCCAAACAATCCGTAGTCAGCACCGCCGCGCTAGCCATCAGCGTGGTTTACCGTCCAGACAGCAGTGATTTCACCAAAAGAATGTTGCCAACAACGGTGCAAGACGAAGCGACTTTGGAGGCAATTATTTTTGCGCCGCGCAGCGTTGTGGAACTCGCCCGATTTTTATTCGCCAGTGTTTTTTCTTTAAAACCCTCCAGTGCTTCACTGCCTTACTATTTAGGCCATCTTAAATCAGAACAGCTCACCATCACCGGTTCAGGCTCTTTGGATTACAGCGTAGATGGCGAACATTTAAGTGCGAAAAGAATTCAAATAACGGTTCAAGAAGACGCACTGAAAGTGCTGAGTGCTTCGTTGCCAGAAAAACCCGAGCGGCTTGATGAAAAAGAGACGGTAAAAGTCACAGGCCTGCCCAAAGGGCAAGCGGTGAGTGTTCTAGTCAATCGAACTCTGCCATGGATTCACCACACCGACCAAGAAGAGGTCAAGGAGACCTTTGTCGTCCTCAAAGAGGGCGCGCGTGCGTCGGAAACTTACTTGGTCTTAATGGTGTTGTCGACTTTATTAGCCACCGTAGGGCTGTTTGCTAACTCGGCACCGGTCATTATTGGTGCGATGATTTTAGCCCCCCTTATGGCGCCTATTATTTCACTGTCGATGGGGGTGTTACGCCAGAATGTCAGTTTGGTGACTGAGAGCGGAAAAACTTTAATCATCGGCATTGTACTGGCGCTCTTGTTTGGCACTTTGTTAACCTTGGTCACTCCGTTGCAAACCATTAACAGTGAGATAAACGCGCGTCTCAGCCCGACGATTTTAGACCTGGGCGTGGCGATTATTTCAGGGATCGCCGCGGCTTATGCCAGTGCGCGTTCGGAAGTCGCTAAGAGTTTGGCTGGCGTGGCGATTGCCGTGGCCTTAGTGCCTCCGCTGGCGGTCTCTGGCATGGGAATTGGCTGGTGGGAGTGGAGTGTTTTTTCAGGCGCATTTTTGCTGTTTACCGCCAACCTGGTCGGGATTGTTCTCGCCGCGGCCGCGACCTTTTTACTGATGGGGTTCAGTCCATTTCAACTGGCTAAAAAAGGCATCTTCCTGACCAGTTTTGTCGTGCTCGTGGTCAGTATTCCACTGGTATTCTCTTTCAGCGCCATGGTCCAAGAGCAACGCATTGTGCATACGCTCGAAGGTTGGAAGATTGATGGCATAGAGATTAAAGAGGTGAGCATTCGCAGCAGTGGTTCAAATGTGACGCCAAATGAGAAGTTGAGCGGAAAATCAGGCAGTGCGTTAAATGATAAGCCTGGGGATAAACTCATCTACGTTTCTGCTAAGTTATTATCAAATCAGCCGCTCAAAACCGAACAGTTAGATCATGTAAAACAACAGATAGAGACTTTACTTGGTCAAAAAATTCGTTTTGAAACTACGACTGCGGTGTTGAGAGAGTAATAAAAAATTGATTATGGACCGTTAAAGCGTTTTAGCGCCTTAATACTTTGCTTAAATTTACTATTTAAGTAAAATATTGTATTGAGAGTATTACCCAACTAAAAGTGAGTTTATTATGAAAAAGACAATTGTATCCGCCATTATTGGCACCGCACTGGCTCTGCCAGCTCTGGCTTCTGCAAACGCTGCTTCAGGCGTCGGTGTTGCCGTCAA
>CAZVPH010000079.1:0-7680 GCA_964628125.1 uncultured Thiosulfatimonas sp.
GTGAACTTCATCCTTTTGAGCATTGGCGGCCAAAAAAGTTTCACCTTCAACACCGGCGACTTTTGCAAGCTCGGCCTGTTTGGCTTGCATAATGGCATTAATCTCTTCAAACGCCTGAGCAAAGGCTTCTTGGCTTATAGGACTTTCAGTGCCTTCTAAGGCATCAATAACACCCGCTGCAACCGCTTGTGCGCTGATTCCGTCAAATGGATCTGAGGCTAATTGATCGCCCATTTGACGACCAATGCCGTAACTGACGATTTCAGGCGTGGTGGTGAAGTTGTTAGACATGATAGGGATTCCCATAGATTTAAAAAGTGAGCATTTTAGCATAAAAAACAGGCAAGGATGAACGGAAGCGAGGCAGGCAAGGCTTAGAGCTATACGATTAAAGAGTGATTAAAACGTTATTGAATAGTGATGGAACAGTAACTTAATCATTGTTGACTGGTGTATGCGTTCAACGTAAACAAAAAATGAAGCTGATAAGGGCTTTTTTAAAAGCCACCAGGCCTGGTCATTTTCTAAAATAGAAGAAACAACAGAAGCGTTAGGGTGGTAGCGACCAGGAAAAGTCTCAATCTTATCAGCGGCAAAGCGCCGCTGAATCGTGGTTGATTTTCAATACGGAATGCCTAAGGGGCTATTTATAAAACGCTCTCTAAAGCAATCAATGGATCGATGTAGTCGAGGTTAAGACTTTCTGAGACATTTCGACAGGTAAGCTGGCCTTTTAGGACGCTTAAGCCTTGTCGAAAATATTCGTCGTCTAACAGCGCGCGCTGGTAACCGTTATTAGCTAAGGAGAGAATATAGGGCAAGGTGGCGTTATTGAGCGCAAGCGTGGAGGTTCTAGGCACCGCGCCAGGCATATTGGAGACGCCATAATGAAGAACGCCATTCACCTCATAAATCGGGTTTTTAAGCGTAGTAGGCCGCGAGGTTTCAATGCAACCGCCTTGGTCTATGGCGACATCGATGATCACCGCCCCTGTTTTCATTTTCTGAACCACCGACTTAGGCACTAACGTAGGCGCTCTGGCGCCTGGAATAAGCGCGGCGCCTATCAGCAGATCGGCTTGAATCACCTGTTTTTCGATGGCTTCTGGGGTGGAAAGCAGTGCGGTGATATTATGGAAGTCTGCTGGAAACTGAGCCTCAATTTTTTCGATCGACTCTTCTCTTCGAACAAAAATAATCACTTCAGCACCAACGCCAGCGGCCATTTGTGCCGCGTTTAAACCAACCGTGCCACCGCCGACAATCACCACTTTACCTGGTTTTACGCCGGTAACACCCCCCAGCAGAACCCCTCTGCCACCTTGGTCTTTTTCTAAAAAGTGCGCACCCACTTGGGTCGCCATTCTGCCGGCCACTTCAGACATCGGCATTAACAGGGGTAAACCGCCGCTGGCATCTCGAACGGTTTCGTAGGCGATGCAAACCGCTTTGCTTTTAATCAGGTCTTGAGTTTGTGCCAGGTCGTTTGCTAGGTGCAGATAGGTAAATAAAATTTGCCCTTCACGTAACATACTGCGCTCGGATGCTTGCAGCTCTTTCACTTTGACAATCATCTCGGCTTGCGCAAACAGATCGGTAGGGTGCATTACGATGATGGCGCCGGCGTCTTGGTAGTCGCTGTCAGCAAAGCCAGCGCCGGCACCGGCGTCGGTCTCAACCAGGAGTTGATGTCCATTTTGAACCAGTATTTTGACATTAGAAGGCGTCATACTGACTCGGTATTCATTATCTTTTATCTCTCTGGGTACACCAACAATCATCGTATATTTATCCTTTGTTTTAAATGCGAGCGCTCAAACAACTCTTATTTTGAGGTTATATATTTTAAAATCTCTACCACCTGTTCAGGTGTCGTCGCCCACGCCAGCGCCATGGCATCCACCTCTTTGAGAGGGTGGATAATTGACTCATCGTGCAGCGTAATGTATGGGGTGTCCATCGCGGCGCAATAACCGGCATCAAACGCGGCATTCCACTGTTTGTATTGATCGCCAAACCGCACCACGGCCAGGTCGCACTGTTCGATTAAGGTTTTGGTTCTCAACGCGTTCACTTTGGCCGACTTATGATCTCGCCAAAAAGGTTTCTCTTCTGCACCGAGAAGATCGCCGGCGGCATCACTGGCAGCATGATCAGTGACCGCTGAGGTAAACGTAATGCTTAATTTATGTTTTGCACAACCGGTCTTAATTTTTTCGCGCCAGTCGGTGTGAATCTCACCCGAGAGATAGACAGTCAATTCCATGATAGTGTCCTCAGTTTGAATCGATTGGTTAAAATGCTATTGATTAAGCGTGTCCAGTGGATCTAACTTATTGCCCTAGCTTGTCCAGTAAAAAACTCATAAACTCGGCATGCGGAATGTCTTGTGATTTTTCATCACGACGGTACTTATATTCGAGCATACCGCTGTCCAAACCGCGCTCACCAATGACGATGCGGTGAGGAATACCGATCAGATCCATGTCAGAGAACATCACGCCTGGGCGTTCGCTGCGGTCGTCCAGCAAAACTTCAACGCCGGCCTCGACCAACTCCTTATAGATCGTTTCGGCCACTTCGGCGACGCGTGGGGACTTGTGCATCTGCATGGGGACGATGCTGACTTGGAATGGAGCGATGCTTTCGGGCCAGATAATGCCTTTGTCGTCGTGATTTTGCTCAATGGCTGCGGCGACAACGCGCGTGACGCCAATGCCGTAACAGCCCATCTCTAAAATTTGTGAGCGGCTGCTTTCGTTTTGAACGTTGGCATTTAAAGCGGTTGAGTACTTATTACCCAGCTGGAAAATATGCCCAACTTCGATGCCTCGACGGATTTGAATTTTTCCTTTGCCACAAGGACTTGGGTCGCCTTTGACCACATTGCGAATGTCGGCAATCAGTGTTGGCGTGACGTCTCTATCCCAATTGCAGCCGGTTAAATGAAATCCGTCTTCATTGGCGCCGGTCACAAAGTCCGTCATATGGGCTGCGGTGCGATCAACAATCACTGGAATGCTCAGGTCACACACGCCAATCGAGCCTGCTTTACACGCCACGGCCGCTTGAATTTCTTCATCGTTCGCCATCTCAAAAGGTTCAGCGACCAGCTCTAAATTTTGAGCTTTGATCTCATTCAGCTCATGGTCACCGCGAACGACTAACGCTACCACTGGCGCCGCCTCAGTGGCGCCTTTTACCAATAAGGTCTTAACAATGTTCTTTTTCTTGAGCTGTAAAAAATCACAGACTTCTTCAATGCTGTGTTTGTTAGGCGTGGCAACTTTGGTTAGGGATTCAGTGGCTTCGCCTCGCTCGCCTCGCGGTGCAAGCGCTTCAGCCAGCTCGACGTTGGCGGCAAAATCGGATTCGGTTGAGAACGCAATGTCATCTTCACCGGACTCTGCCAAGACGTGAAATTCATGCGAACCGTCGCCACCAATTGAACCGGTGTCTGCTTGCACTGGACGGAAGTCTAAACCGATTCGACTGAAGATTCGGTTGTAGGCTTCGTACATGTCGGTGTAGGTGGTTTCTAAGCTTTCACGATCCATGTGGAAAGAGTAGGCGTCTTTCATTATAAATTCGCGCGAACGCATGACGCCAAAACGTGGACGAATCTCGTCACGGAATTTGGTTTGAATTTGATAAAAAGTGACCGGCAGCTGTTTGTAACTGCGAATTTCTTTACGCACAAGATCGGTAATGATCTCTTCGTGAGTCGGGCCGAGTGCGAAACCGCGACCGTGGCGGTCTTCAAAACGTAATAGCTCTGGGCCGTAATCTTCTAAGCGTCCAGACTCTTCCCAGAGTTCCAACGGCTGCACAACCGGCATAAGAACCTCTTGCGCATTGGTCCGGTTCATCTCGTCACGAATAATCGCCTCCACTTTTCGCAGCACGCGCACGCCAAGAGGCAACCAGTTATAAAGACCGCCGGCCACAGGACGCACTATGCCGGCTCTGAGCATCAATTGATGACTGATGACAACAGCATCGGCAGGGGTTTCACGCGTGGTGGCAAGCAGTAAGTTGGACGTTCTCATTATGGCGGTTTACCTTAGGTATAAAGTGATGGAAAGCGGTGCTTATTTACAAATTTCAGTCTGAAGCGCTCAGATAAATAAGACAAAACAGGACGAAAATGGAGCAGTCAGGTGCGAAAAATCGTCGAGCAATGTCGGTTCACATGGTTGACTTAACCGAGTTTACTTAAACAGAGCCCTTGACCGTTAGACCTAAAGCAGACCAAAGCAAATTTAAATAGGGCGTATTTTAGCACGTCAAACCCACTTAATGCCCGATAAATTAAGGCAATTTTCGCAGTGAGTGTCAAGCAGTCTTGAGGGATGGTGTTGAAGTCTGGGACGGTCAATCGTTGGTGAAATGCGTTTTGTATTGGGCTGAGCTCATCTCAACTCACATCATTTCACCCGACATAAACTGACCAGGCCTGGTCTTGGAGGTTATTTGGAACGGTCTTGGAATGACCTGAACACGGTTGTTTATGTTGGGCGACCTCTGCACAGATTTTGCAAAACCGCTGTGTTCGTTCTAAACGGCCAGCGCACGTAAGTTTACGAGTCTACCCCAGTTTACGAGACTAACCCAGGTTGGACTGGACGCTTTAAAACGGGTTCAATTTTTTGAACAGTCGTTGTGCACCTCGGGTGATGTAAGACCACTGAAAGTAGCCGATGATCAGGTAAGTGATCGTACCGAATAGGGTGCCGAGTATCATATTGCCTAAGAAGAAAGGTTTCCAAATCAATGGGAAGACCTCTTCAAACCAAAGTTGTGAACCAATGGCGATGTTGGCCGACGCGAGATGCAGATCTGGCGTGCCTAAAAACCAGGTGCCAAACAGGTAGCCACCATACCAAATAGGCCACATGGTTAATGGGTTGGTAATCCACGCTAACGCGGTTGCTAAAGGAATATTGGCGCGTAAAAAATAGGCGAGGATCGATGACAGGAGCATCTGAAAAGGGATGGGCAACATCATGCTGAACATGCCGATAAAGCCGGCTCTGGCAAAAGAGTGTCGATTGCCTCTCCAGTAAACGCGGTCTCGAAATCTGGGGAAGTATCGGTTTAGAAACGGAGAGCGTTTGGCGGCGCGACCAATCTGGTGAACTTTGAGTTTAAGGTATCGAATCATAAACTTCATCATATCAGAGATGGGCGAAATGATTGCTTAGTATGAGGATCAAGGTGAGGGTCAAGGTGAGGATCAAGAGGTTGTTGAACGGTGTTGTTGTTTTACGCAACGCTCATTCACGGCCTATTAATTTACGATAATTTACACCCTATTAGTTTAGGGATTTAGGATCAAAATTTAATTCACGATCAAAATTCACGTTAAATTAGTTCTTGGTCAGCTGTTTCACCGTGATCGGTCCTCCAGGCGTTTGGTGCACGGGCATAATTTCCATGCGGTTAATATTCACGTGTGGCGGTTGGTTTAAAACCCACTCAATGCTATTGGCAATGTCGCTCGATTTAAGCGGTTCAAGCCCCGTATAGACTTGGTCTGCTTGAGCTTCGTCGCCTTTAAAACGCACCAGTGAAAATTCGCTCTCATTCAACATGCCAGGTTCAATATTAGTGACACGTACCGCCGTCCCCAAGAGGTCACAGCGTAAATTGATTGAAAATTGTTCAACAAACGCTTTGGTGGCGCCGTACACATTGGCGCCTTTGTAGGGATAGGTGCCGGCAATCGAACCAATGTTGATAATATGGCCGTGGTTACGTTTGACCAGGCCTGGTAGAAGTTGATGGGTTAAAAAAAGCCAGGGAAGTGCAGTTGGTGTTGATCATGGTTTGCCAATCCAGCCAGTCGGCTTGTTGAGCGGGCTTTAACCCGAGCGCCAGTCCGGCATTATTGACCAAAACGTCGATGGCGTGAAAAACTGGCGGTAAAGCGTTTAATTCACTCTGTAAGCGAGTGTGGTCATTGATGTCGCAGGCGATAATGTGGCATTGAGTTTGAGTGCTCAGCTGGGCTTTTAAGGCATCAAGCAAGGGTTTACGACGTGCAAGTAAAATGAGTTTAACCCCACGTTTAGCCAAGTTTTCGGCGATAGCTTTACCAATGCCGCTGGAGGCACCGGTAATGAGAGCGGTTTGATAATTCATCTAAAGGTCCAAGCGTGTCAAGAGAGAAAGCCTCTATTTTAAGAGAGTTTTATGGGTAATTGGACACTGTTTTAGGCTCTTAACCAAAAAATGGTTTATCTAAGAACAAACTTAGTCAGCTCTAAAATGACAAAACTGGCGCTGAGGATAAACGCGGTCAACGAAATCCAGGCGGGCAGATTAATATGGCCTGGATTTTCTGGAAGACGCTGTTTGACGCGCCAAAGCGATAGATTCACAATTGAGAACACAATCAGCATCACCATCGAGGTGACTTCGGCCAAAGAGCCCAAGCGACCCACCACCGCAAGAATTAACACGGAGATCACCGTTAAAGCTGTGGCATACAGCGGTGTTTGAGTGCGCGTGTGGACGCGGCCGAACAGCGCGGGCAGCTGGCCAGCAGCGCTCAAACCGTAAATAACCCTTGAGACCATGAGCAGTTGAATTAACACCCCATCCATTAAGGCAAACAGGCCGATAAGGTGGATGAGTTTTGCTTCTTCTCCCGTATGGTGCTGATAGAGCGTGGCCATGGGCGCGGTGCTGTGTGCAAGAGTTTCAAGCGGCATCGAGAGAACCGCAATGAGCATAATCAACATGTACAACAAGGTGGTGACGCCCAGCGTTATAAAAATGGCGAGGGGCAGGTTGCGCTTAACCTTTTTGACCTCTTCGGCCACCACGACCATATCTTCAAAGCCGATAAAAGCATAAAAGGCCAATAAAGTCCCCGCGAAGATAAAACCCCAGCTGGTAAAGTCTAAAGAGGGTAGCAGTTTTGGCCACTCGGTGGTGATGTTTGCTAACGCATCGTGACCGACGTAAATCACCATCAATAATCCGCTAATGCTTAAGAGGGTCATGGACGCCGTAATAAAGATGGTTTGAGCAATGCCCCACGCGGTCAAAAGACCTAAAGCAAGTGTGGCGACGACAATAATGCTGACCCGGTCGGGCTGAACAAAGGTTGAAAGCAAGGGCATTAAATAGCCAGCAAATGCGTTCATTAAAGCGGCCGAAGAGAGCAAGCCCGCGGAGACCACCATCAGACCAACTAGGGTTGAAAAATGCACTGAACCAAACCCTTCCCGTGTATAAAGTGCCGCGCCCGCAGCGCGTGGATAACGACTTGAGAGCTCGGCAAACGAAAGGGCAGTGATCCCGGCTAAGAGAGACGCCATTAAAAACGCCATGGGCGCAAGGTAACCGGAAACACCCGCAAGCTCGCCCACTAGGGCATAAATGCCCGCACCAATGGTGGTGCCCAAACCATAAAGTACCAACATGGGCAGAGTGATTACCCGTTTTAAAGGGGTCGAAGATTCGGCAGAGTTGGACGTTGAGTGGTTTACAGCGTTAAGAGTGGATTTGGACATCTTGAGTAAGGCTCGTTAGGATTTTAGACGTTAAGAAGTTAAAGGTTAAGAGGTTAGGACGTTAAGAGGTTAAAAGGTTAAAAAATCGATTTGAACCGTGTAAGCCGAGTATATAAATTTAAGCCTAAGCTGTTTAAGTTTGTTTGAGCGCTATCAT
>CAZVPH010000080.1:0-7654 GCA_964628125.1 uncultured Thiosulfatimonas sp.
GAGCGGCATTGCCCCAAAAAGGCTTAAATTAGAATTAACTGAGAGCTCGGTCGTTGGAGATATTGAGCAGGCGATCACGATTATGAATGCGATTCTGGACTTAGGAGTTGAGCTGTCCATGGATGATTTTGGTACAGGCTATTCATCACTCACCTATTTAAAAAAGTTGCCTTTGGCGCAATTGAAAATAGACCAATCGTTTGTGCAGGATTTAGAACATGATTCTGACAGTTTGGCGATTGTGCGCACCATTCTCGCCATGGCAAAAACGCTCAACTTAACCGTGGTGGCAGAAGGCGTGGAAACCTTAAGGCAGAAGGAGTTGCTAGAAAAGGATGGTTGTCAGCTGTTCCAAGGGTATTATTACAGCCGTCCGTTGCCGGTAGCGGACTTTGAGCAATTGGTTGTTAAAGGCGTCTAGCTTGTGTAAGCGGCTAGAATGTTCAGAAGAGTTAAGTCTAAAGCTTTAGGCAAAAAAAATCCCAGAATAACATCTGGGATTTTTTGCATTCAACTTAGGCTGCTTCATTGCACATTACTGAGCGTCATCGGCAGCGAAGTCGCAGGCTTTATTTTGCTGCGGTATAGAGTTCTGACACTCTGTTCCAGTTTACGACATCCCACCAGGCCTGCATGTAGGCAGGGCGAAGGTTTTGGTAGCGTAGGTAGTAAGCGTGCTCCCAAACGTCTAAGCCTAGAACGGGCGTGCCCTGAACTTTGGCGCAATCCATTAAAGGGTTGTCTTGATTTGGGGTTGAAGAGATTTCTAACTTACCGTCTGCAGAGACGGTTAACCAAGCCCAACCAGAACCAAACTGAGTAGCGCCAGCGGTATTGAACTTCGTTTTCATCTCGTCAAAACTACCAAAAGTCGCGTTGATGTCATCGGCCAAAGCGCCGCTTGGTGCACCCATGCTGTCGCCGCTCATAACATCCCAAAAGAAAGAGTGGTTCCAGTGTCCACCGCCGTTGTTACGAACGGCAGGTGGCAAGGTGCCTGCCACAGCGCACAACTCATCTAGGGTTTTGTCTTCAAGCTCTGTTCCCGCAATCGCCGCGTTGACGTTGGTGATATAGGCTTGGTGGTGTTTTGTATGGTGAATTTCCATAGTACGCGCATCAATAGAAACTTCTAGAGCGTCGTAGTCATAAGGCAAAGCGGGAAGAGTAAAAGCCATGGTGGTTTCCTTTTAAAATGAGTAAATCGTTTAATTCTTAACGCCTCTATTGTATCGATAATTTTTGTATCGACAATGCCAAGAGGCTAAATACCTGAGTAAATCACTTGGGTATTGCGATTTGACCAGGCCTGGTAGCTTGAGAGTATGAGACTGTGAGGACCGTTAAAACGGCTTTTTAAAAAATATTGTCTAATCGCTCAGGAGGCGGAGTCATATCACCCATCTTTTCAAACTCCGCGGGCGGCATCTGCATATAGTAGCCTTTTGTCACCATCGCTTCATAGACCGCTGCGGCTTCGCCTCGCGCCATTTTACGGTCGGGGGTTAACTCAAAATCCAGGACGTGGCTTGGCTCCCCAAACATAACTAAGAGTTCATCTGGCAGATCGTCCAGTTCTGTCTCTTTGGGAATGAAAAGAAAAAGTTCTTGTTTTTTGGGGCTTTTATAGGCCGATACCATAATCATCTTCATAAAAATATTCATGTCCTAATGTGTTTTAAGAATGTGTTTTAAGCTGTCTTAAGGGGCTGTCAGCTGCCCTAAAGATAGGGTTCTTAAACTTAGATCTAAACTTTAGGTGGCAGTTGAGCGTTTAGGCACCACGCCAAGGGTCTATTTATTTGAGCGTTATTGTACCAAAATCAAAGCGTTCATAAGTGACGCATTAACTAATAAGTTACGACTGTTTTGTAGGGCGAATCCATGAGGATTATTGGACAAATCGCGGTTGTTTAAAAAAACTTTGATGCTGAAAAACTTGACCCTCTCTCTGTATTTCCTTATTCTTTCAAAATTCGAATGTAAAATAATTGGATTTTGGCGTGATATTAGGAAATAAAGTAAGCGTTTTTGGTGGAACAGGCTTTGTTGGGAGGCCAATAATCAATGAATTGTCGAAAGCGGGTTATGAGGTGACACTGCTGGTTCGTAGGCCTGAAAGATATCGTGATTTCTCGCTCTTCCCAAATACAACAGTTAAGCCTTTAACCTCGTATGATGACGTTGAGCAACTCAGCTCTGCGCTTTCCGGTGCAGACATTGTTGTGAACTTGACCACCGACCGTTCGGCGGGCACTGAGATGATTGAGTTGAAAGAGTTAGTGCACGCCAATCAAAAGCTTAAGCAAGCAGCAGAGATCGCCGGCGTAAAACGTGTGCTAAGTTTGTCACAAATAGGCGCAACTTTTGACCAGCCAGTGGGCGAGTGGTCTGGCATGTTGGCTGAAGTGGATAGTATTATGCACAGCACAGTTAACGCTGATGTCACCGTCTTTAAACCCAGCCTTCTTATAGGCGCAGAGGACGACACCACGGCACGATTTGTCAAACAGCTGCAGCGCATGACTATTTTAATGGTCGCAAACGCCAAGACAGTGGTGCAACCGATTTGGGTTAAGGATTTTGCTCTAGCGTTTGTTGAGTCGATTCGTAAGCCCGCCACCTTTGGTCAAAAGATTGAGGTGGTCGGTGAAGAGCGTATCACTCTTAAAGCCTTGGGCGAACTTGTCGCAGAGATCATGCAGAAAGAAGCCATTGTGTTTCCAATGTGTCGGCTAAATGCGATGATTATGGCAAAGTTGGGCGCGTTTGCGCCTGTGGCATCGGTCACCTCGTCGCAGCTATTGACGCTGAGAGAGGATTTGCTGTCAGAAAGCGATTTCTCAACTCGCTTTGGCTTTATACCCAGCGGTTTAGAGTGGGTCATCTCGACCTATGCCGCACCGCATCATATTCGAGAGAGATACAACTACTACCGCAAAGAAGCCGGCCGTAAGAAAAGTGAACTTCCTTGAATTGTTTAGAGTTCATCAGTAAATTGATCGCTCAGAGCGTGGGTGTTTGAATCGTCAAAAAAGCCGTTTTAATGAACGGCTTTTTTGTAGGCTAAAAATGCGTGAGCTATGGATAAAATAAAAAGGACGGGCGAGTTTATGGGTTTAAACGTGGGGTTCGAGGTGTATTTGGTTGGCGGCGCTGTCAGAGATGGTCTGCTTGGCTTAAAAATCTACGATCGCGACTGGGTGGTGGTCGGTGCAACCCCTGAAGAGATGTTGGCGGAAGGTTTTCAACAGGTCGGCAAAGATTTCCCAGTGTTTCTGCATCCTAAGAGCCGAGAAGAGTATGCGCTGGCGAGAACAGAGCGCAAGGCGGGTGTGGGATATCATGGTTTCGAGGTGTTTGCCGACCCCAGCGTCACCTTAGAAGAGGATTTGATTCGCCGTGACCTAACGATTAATGCGATGGCTGAGTCTGCTACGGGCGTGATGGTTGACCCTTATGGCGGTCAAGAAGATTTAAAGAAAAAACAACTGCGTCATGTGTCGGCAGCGTTTGCAGAAGATCCGTTAAGGGTATTGCGTGTCGCGCGTTTTGCGGCCAAGCTGGCCTGTTTAGAGTTTGAAGTTGCCCCTGAAACACAGGTTTTAATGGCGCGGATGGTACAAGGCGGAGAGTTGGCAGATTTAACTCCGGAGCGCGTTTGGCAGGAGATGGTTAAAGCATTTAATACACCGACGCCCAGTGTGTTTTTTGATGTGTTAAACAGTGTCGGCGCGGTTGAGCTGTTGTTTCCTGAGCTGTTTGCTTTACAGGGCGTTGCGCAACCGGAAAAACATCACCCAGAAGGCGATGCGTGGATTCACACTATGATGGTCTTGGATGCTGCCGCGCGTCTAAGCGACGACCCAATGGTGCGTTTTGCCGCGCTGGTGCATGACTTGGGCAAAGGCTTAACGCCCAAAGCGTTGTGGCCAAAGCATCATGGCCATGAGGCCGCAGGTGTGCCTGTGGTCGCTCAGCTCTGCGAGCGGTATCATGTTCCTAAAAAATGGCAACAGCATGCGTCACGAGTCACTCGCTGGCATGGCCTGATTCATCAAGGGTTAAAGTCTGTCGAGCCAGCCGATGTTATGGATAAAAAGGTGGAAGGGAGCGGCGCCACCGAAGACAGTCCTACGCAAGCGGCTAAACTTGTGCCTTATTTAAAACCGATCACTTACCTAAAGGTATTAAAAGGCTGCGGTGCCTTAAAAGATTCGGCTGAATTTTCTCAGGTTTTATTGGCGTGCAAAGCGGATGCACAAGGACGTTTAGGCTACGAGTCGGTTGATTACCCACAGGCAGAGTTTTGGATGGCGTTGTTACGGGCAGCTGATCAAGTTGATAATCAACAGATTATGCAACAAGGCTTTCAGGGGGCAGAAATTTCGGAGGCAATTGATGAAGAGAGGGTGCGTTTGATTGCGGAGTTTATTAAGTCGTATTAGATTGTATTAAATCGTATTAAATCGCATTAAGCGTTTATAAAATTAGACGTCTATAAAAAAGAGTCTTACCAGGCCTGGTAAGACTCTTTTAGATTATCTGAACAGATTAAACGGTTCTAGATCGCTTTAGAGAAGCTAAAAGCTCCGCGGATTTGCCCTTTTGAATAACCGGTAGCGGTATCGTTAGGGTACAGCTTGTGCAGCGCTTCACCCACAGGTGCTGCGACATCTGTACCGTGACACTTTAAGCAGACCTCTTCCGTTCCGACAGCACGCATATAGCGGAATGTCGGAGCACCGTCTACAGTGACGACTTCAGAGAATTCCATGCTTTGGATCGGCGTGTTGGCGGCCAGTTGCTCGTTAAATTTTTCAAGCACGGCAGTTTCCCATTGATCTGCGGTTGCGGTTGCACCGCGTGGCTTTAAGCTGACACGGTTGACGTTCCAGCCTGTTTTTTCGCTCAGATCGTGTGCAATTTGAGGTGCCTTTGTGTGGCAAAAATCAATACTGCCGACAGGACCACCCTCTTTCATGCTTTTCTGTAAAGCGGGTTTTAATTCACCGCCGAACTGCTGAACAATCGAGCGCGCTTCTTCAATGGTTGGTGGGGTTGTGGCTTCTGTTTTAGATTGCGCATTCGCGTGCATTGGCAGAGTGATTAGCCCGCTTAAAGCGAGTACAATTAAAGATTTTTTCATGGTTATGTCCCTGGGATTTTTAAATGTTAAATGGTTACACGGAGAGATTGTAGTTATAATTACTATAAAAACAAGTTATGAGTGGGTTAGTTTTATTTATAGCCTTGCGATCATTTTTTTTATGACTCGTTTTTATGGCCGATACAAAGTGTTCAGTTGCCTGCTTAACAAAACCAACTTAGAGTAGCTTTGTTGTGCAAGGCGTTAAGTAACGCAGTGCGTACAGTAAAAGACTTATTAACTAGTATATCAAAAGAGTAATGTGGATGTTTTCAATGAGTAGAACAGGCTTTAGAAGTGTGCTGATCCCCGTGGTGATTGTCCTGGTTGCGGTGATTCTTTTTGTGTTCTTAAAGAACAGTAAACCACAGCAACCGCCGGTACAGATGAGTGAGAAAGTTTGGATGGTGGAGACCATCCCGGCACTGTTTGAGAGTCTTTCGCCTGTTCAGACTCTGTATGGGAAGGTTGAGTCTTTCTCACTGGTGGAGAGTGCAGCGCCTATTTCTGGGATGATTGAAACCGTTTGGGTGAAAGAGGGGCAGGCGGTTAGGCAGGGCGATGCTCTGATTAATATGAGCGCTTTGGATCTAGAGATTCCATTACAACAAGCCAGGGCGGACGTCTCGGATGCGGCGGCTCAGGTACGACTGCAACAGTTGGCGTATAAGGCCAATCAACAACGTTTACTGCATGAGCAAAAAGTACTCAAGCTCAAAGAGGTGAACTTAGAGCGTACCCAGCAACTGATCCAAAAAAACTTAGCTTCATTGAACGATTTGGATGCGGCAAGAGAAGCCTTGGTCAAACAGGAATATCTGGTGGTCGGCTCTCAACTTGCGGTTGAAGAAAACCAGTTAAAAACCGTGCAAAATGAAGCACGCTTAGAGAAAGCCAAAGCAACTTTGAAGCAAGCAGAACTGAATAAAAAACGGGGTCAGCTGCTTGCCCCTTTTGATGCACGAATCGCCAAAGTTTCCGTCTCTGAAGGGTCGCGCGTCAATGCCGGCGCAAGTTTGTTGACCTTTTACGCTATGTCCTCTTTAGAGCTTCGCACAAAGCTTCCGACCATGGCGGTGCCGAGCGTTCACCAAGCACTGGACTCGGGTGTGACTTTACAAGCGGTCTATCGTCAAAATAGCCAAAACCGACAAGGAGATGTTCAGCAAGAAGTCCAACAGGAGGCAACGCAGCAAGAACTCGTTGCGCTGCCTCTTGTGCGGCTGGCAGGGGAGTCAACGACCAGCGGTCTTGACGCTTTTTTCACTCTGCCAAAGGCGCTGTATCATGCCCGACCGGGAGATTTAATGGAGGTCAGCTTGCAAGGAGTGGCGGTCGAGAATGTGGTGGCTATTCCGTACAGTGCGCTTTATGGCCAAGACCAAGTCTATATTGTTGAGGAAGGGCGCCTCCTGTCACAACGCGTTTCGGTGGTGGGTGATGTGCTACGAAATGGCAAGCTTTGGGCGTTGATTCATCCTGAATTTGCTGCCAATGCCCAAATCAATATTACCCATCTGCCAAATGCTGTCTCTGGCTTAAAAGTCACTACGGGGGTTCCATGAATCCGACTGAATCAAATCTTGAAGACACCTCTGATGACAAGGCGAAAGCCATCGCAAAAGCTAATAATTCAAATCTAAGCGACCCAGACGTTGACGCGGCTGGCTATAAGTCCCGGGGCGTGATTGGCATTTTCGCACGCCATAAGGTGGCGCCCAACCTGCTAATGGTGGTTATGTTATTAGCAGGCCTGGTCGCTTTGATGAAACTCAATGTGCAGTTTTTTCCAAGTTTTGAGCTGGATTACGCGTCAGTACGCGTCGTTTGGCCAGGCGCAAATGGCGAGGATGTTGAACTCAGCATCACCGAGCCGATTGAACGAGTTTTGCGAAACCTAGACAGTTTAGATGAGATGACTTCAACCTCTTCTCTGGGCAGTTCGGTCATCACGTTAAAGTTTAAAAGCGGCGTGGATATGATCGAGGCGGTGGATCAAATAAATCAGCGCATCAATGGACTTCGCAACCTCCCTCAAGACTCTGAAAGAGCGGTTGTTGAGCGGATTGTGCGCTATGAATCGATCGCCAAAGTGTTGTTGGTGAGTGAGCTCGGGAACTTGGACGAACTGCGGCCGATGGCGCGACAATTTGAACGTGAGTTACTCAACCGGGGCATTGATAAAATAAGTTTTACCGGCCTGCCTTCAGAAGAGATGGCGGTGGAGTTTTCTCAAGAGAAGCTCGAACAGTTTAATTTGTCACTGGAAACCGTTGGCAATCAAGTCGCCAATATGAGTCGAGACTATCCAGCAGGCTCCGTGGGCGATGACGATATTGTTCGAGACCTTCGGGCATTAGAGCAAAATCGGACGGTACAGCAGTTTAATCAACTGCCTTTAGTGGTATCTGACTCGGAGAACGTCGCTTTGGGCGAAGTCGGAGTGGTTGAGCGTCGAGCTGTAAAACATGCGCCTTTTTTAACCGTGGACGGTTTTCCGGCTAT
>CAZVPH010000081.1:0-7628 GCA_964628125.1 uncultured Thiosulfatimonas sp.
TAGAAAATTATCATTAACTGAGCTGAAACACGGTCGTCAATTGATTTTACAATTTTAGCCGCATTTGAGTTTGATGGAACGTCAGGCGCTTCTAAATCACGGAATTCATAGTTCAAACGAACCGAGGTTTTGCGGTTAAAGAAGTATTGAGCACCCAGGGTTGTAGTGGTGTATATACGATGTTTATCTTTGCCATTTACGCCACCCTCATCTTTAGTCGCACTGTTTAGAACATCGTAACGCGCATTTAACTCAATGTTTGGTTTGATTCTATATCCAAAATCCAGCTGATACGCATCTGCTTCTTGATCCGTATACATTCTTAGGGCGTCTTTTACATTAGTCGCTACAGCAGCGTGAGGACCGCCCCAAATCATACCGTCGGCTGTAAAGTATTCCGCAGCCATGCGGTATTTACCATCAAAATAGGTCATCCCCAAACCCTTACGTTCTCGGTTAAACTCTTTTTTGTTTTTATCATTTCCAGCCATTGCAATAGTACGTTTACCGGTTTGTGACCAAGCGTAAAACTTCATGCCGTGTCTTCTAGGGCCAGTTGTATCACCAAACAGTTTCTCAGTAGAAGCGTATAAATAAAGGTCTTTGTTTTCATCGTTGTCGGTCATCGCCAAGCCGTTGCCGTTCCCCAGTTTAATGGCGTAACTGTGCTCCCAATCTCCCACTCTAAAGGCATCAAATACCTGAATACCCGTGTCTCTGACGGCATTAACAGCATCTGTTCTTGTTCCATAGAGGGTGTCTGAACTTCTTTGACCTGCTGGTACTACCGCCGTGTTCTTATCATCAATCTTCCTTTCAAGAATAAGGCGGTCGGTACCTTCTGTAAAACTGACATAGTTAAAGACTGGAATCGCTTTAAAGGCCTCTTCAGAGCCGGCGTTTTTAAATAGACCCACGCGAACTCTAGCGCCAGGAATGTGGTTCAAGGTAACACTGGCATCGACTAACTGGCCTTGTGAACCATTACCCCCAGTGGTAATACCGTTATTGCCCATTTCCGCCATAATAAAGTAGTTCACTTTATTGTCTAACGGCAGGTTAGCCCCACGTACCCCAATTCTGGCGCGTCTAATATTAAAGCCACTGGCGCTGGTCAGTTGTGGTTTCATCTGGTTAAAGGCTGCTTTTTCACCCTTTCCAGGACCTGCTGTGAGTTTTGTGTCCGCAGTGTGGTGATAATCTATCTGCGCAAAACCCCACACATTCGCACGCGGTGCTTGGTGATCGGCTTCGGTGCCTTGCAGCATTAGCCAGTTAGCGGCGTGGACAGATTGTGAGCCTAAGGCACCGGCTAGAGCGACCAGCAGAGCGGTTTTTTTGAATGAACTTCTTCGGTTTAACATACTATTCCTCTTCTCATTATTTATGAGATTCTATTTTTTGTATTGAAATTGGGTGAAAATGACTGTGAATTTAAAACGACCTTTTAAAAAAAACTAAATGACTCTAAGGTCTTATATACGAGAAGCCTTTGCCTTGTAAAAAAGCCACTTCTGCAACCCCACTGGCAACCACATCAGAGTTTGCTGCGTCGTGTAGGTGGGTTCCGATCACAACGTCTTTACCTTTTACCGTGTTTGCACAGACATTAAACTTGACGCCTTGCATCTTTAAGCTGTCGATTTTAGCGATCATCGCTTGAGTTGCATTGGCGGCTTTAAACTTAGGCAGTGTTTCAAGCGCTTCAGGTTTCAGCACCAGAGACAAACCATCTCCATGCATCACGACACGGACATCCATATTCTCAGCGCCGACGGCATTGATGTGGTTTTGAATGTTTCCTAAGGTGCTTGACTGCTGTTTAGGGTCGTCGTAATTCATGTGGTAGACCACTTTCTGTTGGCCGTAGCCATTGTCAGGGTTTGCCGATGCAGTGAGCGGTAAGCTTGCTAAAACTAGAATAGAAAATGCACTTAGATATTTTTTTACAGTTTGCATAGTGACCTCTGTGACGTTTAATGAATAATTTGAATATTGATTTGGTATTTTTAACGTTAAGGTTTTAAGATCTGCCAACCCGCTTTCTGTAGCTGCAATAGACGACCTGCACCCGCTTTAACTTCCATTACGCCTTCTCTAATAACGGGTCTGTGACCGAGTATTTTGGTCATATTATCCAGTGTGTTACCACAGGCTGAAAAACGCACACCTGCATCCATTAACGTTTGAATACGCTGATCGTTCACGTTGCCTTCTAACAACATGCGCACCCCAGGACCAAAGGCCACGACTTCCATGTCGACCTCTTCACCCGCGTAGTATTTAAGAAGGTTACCGGCGACGTTTAGGACCATTGTCTGTTTAAAAGGGTCCGGGTCACTTAACTGCAGGACAACTTTATTGTCCGCAAAGGTTTCAGGAATAGGCGAGTCACTGGCGGCCGAAAACGCGGACAGAGAAATGGTTAAGCCTGCGACTAACCAAAGTAATTTTAAGACGGTATTTTTAAACATGTTTTTTATCCTTCGGATGGGTTTTATCAATTGCTTCCTAGGGTATAACGAATGGAGGGTGAGTTTTATTCCATTCTCTTAGGCTAGAGTTTTTTGCGCAGGCACAAATTTTACTTATTTCATAAGATGTTAATATATAAAGAAAAAATAATGTTTGTATAAACGGTGGGCTTTCATTTACTATTTAAAAGAGATAAACCCAATTCCGAAGAGACTCCCGAAAAGATCCCGAAGAGACAGTGAACAGACAATGAATTTTTCGAGCAAAGTAGTTAAAATCCTCTGCAGATCGCAAGAAAAAAAGCGATTTGATGATGTGTTACAAAGTAAGTATGAGCGTTTATATCGCCTAGCTTATGCGTGGTGCCATCAGCAGGCGTCTGCTCAAGACTTAGCGCAAGAAACTCTGCTGAAAGCACTTGAAAATCGACAAAATCTAGACAAAATAGAGCATATAGACGCCTGGTTAAGTAAGATTATGCACAATCTTTTTTTAGATCAAATGCGCTTTAATAAGCGCTGGGAGTGGTCCGAAGCCTCTGAGATAGATTCTCAATACGTTGCTGAGTGTTGTGAAGCCCATATGATGAAAGACCAAGCGTCTGAGGCGTGTCACCAAGCGCTTGCCAAGCTTTCGTTTGAACAGCGCGAGGCGATTACCTTGTGTGATTTACAAGGGTTCAGTTACCAAGAAATTGCTGAGATTACCGAGACGCCTATAGGCACGGTGATGAGTCGAATTGCTCGCGGCCGAGACAGATTACGCCAACTGTTAAAGCCAGTCGTGCACTCCAAACAAACAGTCGTTCCTTTGCGAAGGTCTTAAATGAGAAAGTCTGTAAAAATAAAAAAATTCGTTGAAAACTATCAAATTCATGCGTATTTAGATGGCCAACTCTCAAGAGAAGAGTCTCTTGAGATAGAGTCTGCGATGCAGAGTGATGCATCTCTTCGAGATGAGGTGTCGCAAATCAGCGCTTTAAAAGCGCAGCTTAAAAGCAGTTACGCGCAGGTGCCTGTTCCTCCCCGAAAAGTTCAAGCATCGAACGGCGTTAAAGCGTGGCGCATGCCAAAATCTGCGGTGGCCTCGTTGCTTTTTGGGGTTTTATTGGGCGCGGGTATTCTCAATGTCACCTCGAGTGGTTCCGGCAGTGGTCTAGGCAACGATTTGAGCGCAAAAAATGGCGGGTTGCAGCAGAGTGCTGAACAAAAATACATTGTTCATTTGGATTCCAGAGAGCCGGAAAAACTTGAGCAGGCGTTACAGAAAGTTGAAAGCCTATTGGCGTCTGGAGATCCTTTAATGCAGGTGAATCTCATCTCAAATTCAGAGGGGGTTCACGCGTTTGATGTCAATAATCCGAAACGTCACGAACTTGAAGCGCTTTTAAGCCGTTATGACAATTTGACCTTACTGGCGTGTAAGCACGCATTGAAGCGAGTAGCAGAGCGCGGTGAAACTTTAGAGTTGTTGCCACAAGTTAAGTTTGAACAGCCAGCGATTGATCTGGTGGTCGAGCGCTTAACGACGGGTTGGAAGTACATTAAAATATAACAATCTATGTACTGATGTAGGCGCTTTTTTAACGTCTTGTTTAAAACAGCGCTCTTCTAAAGGAGTCCTCATGTTGATTGCTCACAATACACTTTACAACCGTTTATGAAGCTTCCTCAACCCCCATTTGAGCAAGCACAACCGCCTGAACGGCTTTCTGAGAAAGCAGTTGAAAAACCAACTGAAAAACCAATTGAAAAACCTCTAAAACACTCTTCTAAAGAGCCTTCCTACCTTTTTACTCCGTCGTTCGTTCCCCTTTTTTGGGTGCAGTTTTTAGGCGCCTTTAACGACAATGTGTTTAAAAATGCGATGATCATGCTCATCACGTTTCAATTGAGCAACTCCAGTGATGAAACCGGGCTTTTAATCACTCTTGCGGCCGGCCTGTTCATCTTGCCTTTTCTTCTGTTCTCAAGTCTCGCGGGTCAGTTGGCCGATCGTTACCCCAAGTCGCTTTTAATTCAAAAAATAAAATTGACCGAAGTCATTATTATGATATTTGGGGCTATTGCCTTGCTGAATCATGAGTTGATACTTCTGTTTATCACGCTGTTTTTGATGGGCAGCCAGTCAGCCTTTTTTGGACCCATTAAATATTCAGTGCTGCCAGAGATACTACAGGGAAAAGAGTTAATCAGAGCCAACGGTTTGTTCAGCGGCTCGACCTTTATGGCAATTCTGCTGGGCACAATTTTGGGCGGTGTCGGGGTGTTGATGCCCAATGGCACGGTATGGATATCAGGGGGAGTGATTGGGTTGGCCTTGCTGGGTTATGTTGCAAGTTTGCGGCTGTTGCCGTCGCAACCTCAAACCCCAGGCCTGGTGGTTCAGTGGAATCTCTTTAAAAGCAGTGGATCCTTCATTGCGTTGTGCAAAGCGCAGAAGGTCTCATTTTTTGCCGTGCTGGCGATCTCTTGGTTTTGGTTCTTAGGCGCGGTTATGCTCAGCCAGATTCCTACGCTTGTGAAATATCATCTCTTCGCCAGCGAAGGGGTGGTCACGGCTTTTTTAGCGGTATTTTCAGTCGGCATCGCACTTGGATCGGCGTTGATAGGACGGCTCTTAAAGCCAAACTTCACACTGTGGGCGCATGGCGGTCTGCTGTTCTTTATTTCACTGTTATTGGGGGCGATGGTCTGGGTAATCGATCACAATGCAGTCTTACTTGCTTTGCAAGGCAACGAAGCCGAGTTATTGAGTTTTCATGAGTTTATTCTGATCTGGCCATTGAACGCATTGTTGGTGGTTTTGCTGTTGATTGCGATCTTAGGCGGTGCCTATATCGTGCCACTTTATACGTTGTTGCAAACGCAAACCCCAGCAAAGGTCCGTGCTAGAATGATTGCGGTTAACAATGTCCTTAACGCCCTATTTATGGTTCTGTCGGCTATTTTGGTAATGGTTGGCTTTGTCTTGTCGTTGAGTTTATTGACCATTTTAATCTGTCTAGCGGTTCTGAATTTAGGCGTTGCGTGGTGGTTGCAATCTCGACAAAGTCGTCTCACCATTGAGTCGGTTCAATAGAGGTCACAAAGGCGTTTTTAGAAACCTTATCAACGGTGTGAGCGTTGAGTTCGCATATCAAGCGTGACAAAAAAACTACAAATTCTATAAAGGTTCCACATGAAAAGGTTCGTTAAAGTCGGTGTCAAATCGATCGCTAAAGGCGTCTTTAAATTGCTCTATCGTGTTGAGGTAAAAGGTTTAGAGCACTATCACGCGGTGGATCAAACCGAACAGCCGTTGTTGTTGATCTCAAACCATGTCTCGACTTTAGACGGTCCTTTGCTGGATCTTTTTTTGCCAGGTGAGACCACTTTTATGATTGATGTTGCGCACACGAGGAAGTGGTATGAGCGGTTAATTTTAAGCATGACCGACTATTTTACCGTTGATCTGCACAACCCATTCGCCGCCAAACACATGATTGATGAGCTGAAACAGGGTAAACAGTGCATGATCTTTCCGGAAGGACGCATCACCACTACCGGTAGTCTAATGAAGGTTTACCAAGGCACGGCAAGGGTGGCTCAAAAAAGTCGCGCCAGTGTGTTGCCGATCCACATCAGCGGCGCGGTCAACAGTAAGTTTTCTTATTTAGACGGCACCAGGTTTGCCTTTATAAAACAGTATTGGTTTCCTAAAATAACGATTAGCTTGCAACCGGCCGAGAAAATAGAGCCGCCAATAGCCCTTAAAGGTGAGGATAGAAACCGTTATTTGAATCAGCAAGTGTTCCGGATGTTGCGAGATGGCGCCTATTATTCGGCCACTCTCAATAGATCCTTGTTTGCTGAATTACTACAAGCTAAGTCGACCTATCGTCCAAAAGAGATCTGTGTCGAGGATATTAATGACCAATCCTTAACGCTTAAAAAACTGACGTTAGCGTCGGTTATTTTGGGTAAAAAACTGCACCAACGTTTACACCAAGGCGAACAGCGAGAGTCGCGGGTGGGTTTAATGTTGCCGAATGTCTCCGGCATGGCCGCCACCTTTTTTGCCTTGCAGGCGTACGGGTATGTGCCGGCGATGATTAACTTTACATCGGGTGTGGCCACCATTCGTTCTGCTTGTCAGGCGGCTCAGTTAACACGCATCATCACTTCGCAAAAGTTTATCGACGCGTTTGAATTACAGCCTTTGGTGGATGAACTCTCGGCCGAGATTCACTTTATTTTATTGGAAGAAATTCGCGATCAAATTAGCTTCTTTGATAAGTTATCAGGCCTGGTAACCTTGAAAACCTCGCTTAAAAAACTGCAAGGCGCGCGACAAGATCCGCACGATGAGGCAGTTATTCTGTTTACTTCGGGATCAGAAGGTGTGCCCAAAGGCGTGGCGCTGTCGCATCAGAACTTGATCAGTAACATCGAACAAATTCACGCCATGTTGAACTTATTGCCCGGACACCAACTGCTGAATGCGTTGCCCACCTTTCACTGTTTTGGACTGACTGCGGGTCTGTTGTGGCCGATTTTAAAGGGGGCAAAAGTCTATCTGTATCCGTCGCCCTTGCACTATGCGATTGTGCCGGAGATGGTCTACCAAACCAATGCGCGCTATATTTTTGGCACCGACACGTTTTTTGCGGGTTATGCACGTAAGGCTGATCCATTCGATTTTTACAGCATTAACGCTCTGGTGGCCGGTGCAGAAAGGTTGCGTCCAGAAACCCGTGCGCTCTATGCTCAAAAATTTCATCAACCGATCTACGAAGGCTACGGCGTTACCGAAACCACGCCGGTGCTGTCGGTCAATATTCCAACCGCCTATAAATACGGTTCGGTCGGGCAGTTTGTTCCAGGCATAGAATATCGTTTAGAACCCGTGCCTGGGATCGAAGAGGGTGGCCGTCTGTTTGTCAAAGGGCCAAATGTGATGTTGGGCTATTTAATGGCCGACAATCCAGGCGTACTTGTGCCGCCCAAAGAGGGGTGGCACGACACCGGTGACATTGTCGATGTTGACCGCGATGGTTATGTCTCTGTCCGCTTGTAATCCGCCCGCAGCGACACCTCCTGCCGGCGGAAACGGCGACCAGCCCCCCACGGAAACCGACACTGTTTTGGTCGGCGTCACCTCTCCCAGTACAG
>CAZVPH010000082.1:0-7607 GCA_964628125.1 uncultured Thiosulfatimonas sp.
TAATGGGCTGGACCGTCTTTTGTGACCACCACTTTCAAGACGGCATAGATTCACATGGCGAATAACCAAACAAACGCAATTGCCATTCCGGCTTATCTATTTCGATTTATCAGCGAAATGACGACTGGTCAACTCATAACGACCAGGCAGTATGTAAATAAAAAGCCCAAAACTTAACATGGGTGTAAAACGGGTTAAAAAAAACCAAAAAATTAACACCCAGAACTCAAACAGCTCAAACAGCTCAAACCTATCTCTCCTCTTTCTCCCCTCAACCCCCTTGAGACACAACTTTAATCGTGCTGCCCACGTTGCTGGCTTGGACGTCGATTCGGTTGGCCATCTGCTCTTTGAGCTCGGACACGTGCGAGATGATGCCGATGCTGCGTCCGCTGGCTTGCAGTTGTTTAAGGGTTTCGATGGCCCGGTCGAGTGAGTCTTGATCGAGGCTGCCGAAGCCTTCGTCGATAAACAAGGTGTCGAGTTTGATGCCGCCCGAGTAGGATTGCACTACGTCGGATAAACCGAGCGCTAAAGACAAGGCGGCCATAAATGATTCACCACCGGACAAGGTTGCGACCCCACGGCTGTTGTCGTTCCAGGTGTCGTAAATCTCCAGCTCTAAGCCAGAGGCTTTGCCGCCTTTGCTGCGCTCGTCTTTTCGCACCAGCGCGTAGCGGTCTTTGCTCATGATTTTTAAGTGTTGCGAGGCGACGGTTAAGACATCGTCGAGCAACAGACTTAATACGAAACGTTGCAGATTGACCTTGTCGCCCTCTTTGCCAGAAAGCACTTCGCTCAAGGTACCGATCAGCTTGTACTCCTCTAACAGCTTCTGGTTTTCTTGTTGCGCCTTTGCCAGTTTTTGTTGCACGGAGCGCAGATTTTTAAGCGCACTGTCCACGGCATGAAAATCACTTTCTGCACGGTCTAATTCGGTTTTAGCTTGCTGAACCACCGCTTGCGTGATGGGTAAATCGGGTGCGACCTTGCCTTCTAAGCTTTGGTTTAGGTGTTGGATGGCGCCGTTTAATTGGTTTAGAGTTTCTTCAAACCTTTGAACCGTTGTTGTGTGCAATTCAAACATTTCTGGCGTCCATTGTGCGGTGGCAAACGCGGTCTGGTCACTGAAATCGCTCATCTCTAACGTTTTCAGCCACTGCTGTTCGCTGGCGGTGACTTTGTCTACAAGCTCTTGCAGTTGTTGCAGTCGACTGTCGAGCGATTGCTGCGCTCTGTCTGCTTGGCTTTTGGCCTGCTGTAACGCCGCCACTGCGTTCTGTTGCGCCTGTTTTAAAGTGGCGATTTGCTGTTGTACTGCTTGAATCTCTTGATGCAAGGCTGTCAAATCACGATACTGTTCGGGCAGTTGGCTTTGAATGTTTGACCAGGCCTGGGCACTTAGTTGGGCCTCTGTATTCTGAGTGTTGGCTTGGGTTTGGGCCTTGCTCAGTTCAGAGTCGAACGCTGCCCGTTGTGCATCAAGTGCCTGCCGTTCGGCGTGGATCTGCAACAACTCATTCTGCGCTTGCGTAATCTGCGTCATCTGTTGTTGATGTTCTGCTAACTGGGTTTGCAGCGCCTGCATCGACAACTCTGCAAACTCAGGCCTGGCATTTAATTGACTGTGCAACTGGGTTGATTGTGTTTTCAGGACGCTGTATTCAGTGCGCAAACTCGCCAGAAGGCTCTCGGCTTTACTGTGGTGCGCGTGCGCCTGTGTCACCTTGGCTTGGGCCGCGTCGCGTTGCGCTTTGTCTACCGCCAAACTAGGGTCTTGCCACTGCGCCGGGTGCGGATGGTCTGCGCTGCCACAGACTGGACAGGCCTGGTCAGTTTGCAGGGTTTGCGCCAAAACCGCAGCTTGGCCTAAATGCCAATGCATCTCCAAGGTCGAGGCGCTGTTTTGCGCATCGTTTAAGGCCTGTGTGGCAAGCTCTAATGCGCCATTGGCCTGTTCGCCCTCACGCTGTTTATGCTGCATCTGCGTCGATAACTGCTCTGACTCTTTCAGCAAAGCCAGATGTTGCCTTAACTTCTCTTCGTTTAAGCGCACCGTCGTTTCGGGTTGCACCACCGCTTGTAGAGTTTGTTGTCGCTGTTCGGCGGTTGTTTGCGCAGCTTCTACACGCGCTCTGTCGGCTTGGGCTTTTGCTAACAACGTTTGAGCGGCTTGGGCTTTCTGTTCTGCAGCTTGACGTACTTGATGGGCCAATTCCAGCTTTTCAATCACCCCTTGATAGCTTTGCAAGCTGTCTTGTTGACGGTTTAAGCAGTCTATCGCTTCGGCGTTTTTGGTGGCGACTTGCTCTTTTTCGAGGGCGGCGTTTAAGGTATTGATCGCCGCTTGATTGCCGGTGGTTAATGCCTGAATCGTCTGCTGTATGTTCTGCTTCTCCTGTTGAAGAGTCACCATCGCCTCAAACAGAGGTCGAATTTTATCGGCGGACTGGGCGCGTTGCATCGCGACTTTTAACTGATCTATCTGGGGTTGCTGCTGCAGATGTTGCGCCCACTTAGCTTGTTGGGTGTGTAAGTTGGCAAATTGCTCTTGTACACTCAAAGCGGTTTGATGGGTTTTTACCGCCTGCAGATGGGCATCGGTCGCTTTCTGTTTTTGCTGGTCGAGCATTTTTTGTTGCGGGATTAACGTCTCTATTTCAGCGTCGACTTCGGCGTCTGAATTGAGCTCAACAGTGTCCAATATTCCGGCCATCTTGATGTGATAGTCGGCGATTTTATCTCGCACCCCTTTGGCTTGTGCTTTGATGCTCTCCTCCACTTCACGGTAAATTTGAGTTTGAAACAGCTGGCTAAAAATGACCTCTCGGTCACTCGAACTGGCCAATAGCAACTCACGAAAACGCCCTTGTGGCAGCACCATCACTTGACGAAACTGCTCACCATTCAACCCCATCAACTCCACTATTTTCTGGGTGACTTCGCCGGTTTTTCTAGGCACCAACAAGGTCGTGTTGCCGTCGCTCTCCACCGCCCACAGATTGGCTTCTGCTGCTTTCTCAGTGGTGCCTTCGCCGCGTTTTTTGTTAACCGTCTGTTTGGGCAAGCGTTGAACTCGGTAAGTTTTTTCGCCAAGCTGAAAATCAAATAGCACTTCGGTGAGCAAATCGGGGTCGGCGTAATCGCAACGCATCTCGGCCGCGTCGCGCTCTTTGCCAGTAGTGTCACCGTAGAGCGCAAAGCTGATGCCATCTAAAATGGTGGTTTTGCCTGAGCCGGTGTTGCCGTTGATTAAGTAGAGTGAGCTGGTTCCAAAAGCACTGAAATCAATGGTTTGAGTGTTGGCAAATGGACCAAAGGCTTGAATTTTTAAAGAGAGTGCTTTCACGCTTAAGCCTCCTGTTGTTTAAGTGCGTTGAGCGTGTTTTCGATGACCTGTAACTGCGCTTCGCTCATCGGTTGACCGGTGGCGTGTTTAAAAAAGTCTTGAATCATATGCTCTTCACCACGTTTTAACGCCTCTCGACTGGGGGTTTTGCCCATCGTTTGGGTGAGCAGAGCTTTCTCGATGTGCAGCACATTGGGATAGACCGCGCGCAGTTTACTCATGGGGTCTAGCAACGCGGTTTGATCGGTTAAACGCACCATCACATAATCTTCTTTACTTGGGTCGGTTTTGCCTTGCGCAATCACCTCATCCAACAAACCTTCTAAAACCCGCACCTCTTTTTTAGGCGTTAAACTCAAGTGTTGATGCGTCACCAGGCCTGCCGAATTAAATTCCAACAGCGTCACGCCTTTTTTTTGTTGGTGTTCTGAGAAGCTGTATTTAAGGATTGAACCCGAATAACGAATGTGGTCGGCACCTCTTTTTTGAGGACTGTGCAGATGGCCTAAAGCGACGTAATCAAAGTCGAGCATACACTCAAACGATACCCGGTCCGAACCGCCAATTGACAAGGTTTTTTCAGATTCAGAACTCTCGGCGCCGTCCACAAAACAGTGACTCATTAACAGGTTATTTTCTTGCGGGTTATACACGGTTTTAATCTGTTCAACCAAATAGGTGTGCGCCTCATCAAAGCCTTTAACCTCGCACTGAAACGCATCGCGGACACTCTCTGGATCGGCGTAAGGAATGCCGTACACCTTGACCGTCACATCCTCTTTTTGAATCACCACTGGAACCCCTACTTGGGTCAGATCGCCTAAAATATGCACCCCCGAATCCTGCAGTTGCTTGGCGGCAAAACTCAACCGTTCTGCGCCGTCGTGGTTGCCGGTAATCATAATGATTGGCACCTTTAAAGGCGCCAGTCGGTTGATAAAATCGTCCAGTAAGCGCACCGCATCTGCCGGCGGAATCGAGCGGTCGTAAATATCGCCCGCCACCAATAAACCATCGACATCATGTGCTTCAATGTAGTCGAGGATTTGATCTAATACATGGGCTTGATCGTCTAACAGCGATTCGTGATGCAGCACGCGGCCTAAATGCCAGTCGGCGGTGTGGAGTAATTTCATGACGGGGTCTCTTTTAAATATGGTTTTGTGTTTTTTTAATTTTCGGCACTCTCAATCGCGCCGGTTACTCTAATTATTTTTTAGTCCCTCTTATTGCTTTGCCTTCGCTTGAACCACTCTTAAGCAACCGTGGTCGAACACTGCTTAAGCCACTCAAACTGATTGACCCGTTTAAGATGCCTTTCGCTCGTTAAATCCATCTCGACCAAAGTCGGACTGGCCACCACAATCGCTAAAGCTTGCGCTCTCGAGAGGGCGACATTGAGGCGGTTTGGGTTCAACAAAAAATCGATACCTCTTGGGGAATCGCTGGCGTCACTGGTGCACATTGAAAGCATGACAATCGGCGCTTCTTGACCTTGAAAAAGATCGACACTGCCCACTTTCGCACCCTTGCCAACCTTGCCAACCTTGTCCAGCTTGTCTAAAAGCCGCTTTAAGGTGCTGACTTGGTGATTGTAAGGGGCAATAAACAGAATATCGTCCAGCGTTATAATGCGTTCCTCCCCAGCTTGGTTGACGAATGTTTGGCCAATCAACGCCTCTGTTAAACGCACAATCTCTTCCGCCTCTTCCAAACTGGCTTGGCGATTGCCTTGGTGCGCCACCGGCACATAGACCAGGCCGGTTGATTGTGTGATTTTGTGACTTGATTCGGTAGGCAGCGTGGTCGGCGTGGTGGTCGGCGTGATTAACGGCACCTTAAACAGCACTTTTTGCCGTGCGCACTCTGGCGCGGACTGCAAACGGCTGTTGTAAAAGGCCTGTGAAATAAAGGCGTTTACATCAGGGTGCATGCGATAAGTCACGCCTAAAAACACGCCCTGCGTTTCTGGAATCGTCTGTTGATCGCCCAGTAAATACTCCAGCACCGACGCGCCACTCTCTTGCGGATGGCTGCCTTGAATCGGTTGCCCCAGTTGCATTTGATCCCCCAATAATACCAGGTTGTTACTGGCTTGACTCATGGCGGCCAAATTGGCCAGAGAGACCTGACCGGCCTCATCAACAAACAAATAATCAAACCCTTGAGCGACGTCGTTGCGTGCAAAACCCCAAGCGGTGGTGCCAACGACCAGGCCTGGTGAGTTTGCATCGTGCAGCGCCAACACATCGGCAATCTCACGATTGTTAAGCAGCTCAATGCCCAGTTGTTCGCCTTGCTCTGCGTCGCGTTGATTACTGTGATACAGAGGAATTTCAAGCCCCAATTCGCGCGCGTAACCGGCGATGGACTCCAAAAGATTAAAAATGGCTTTATGGCTGTTGCTGGAAATTCCAATGCGCATCCCCGCCATCGCCAAAGCAACAATCAGATGTTTTGCCGTGTAACTTTTGCCCGTGCCTGGTGGGCCTTGAATGGTCAAAAACCCATGGTCCATGCCAACCAATAAGGTCACAATTTCAAGCAACTTCTCTTTAGACTCCTGTGCCTGAGCGATCTTTAACAAAGCCGATTGATGACGCTCGGTGTCTCGGCGTAAAAAGTCCAAAAATGCATTGGGGTGTTCGGGGTTTTGTAAGTAAGCCTCAGCTAAGCTCAGAACCGTCGCTGGAATTGGGTCGGGATTGACGTACTCATCGGGAATCAGCGTCACAGAGTTTCCCGGTTCGTTTTTAGCCTTAATCAGAAACCGTCCCGTCTCTTGATTGAATTGAACCATAGTGACCGCAAGCAGCTCCGTCGCCTGTAGATAAAAACGTTTACCGCTCTGGCCAATGTGTGGCACTTTGAACTCTTGCGCCAAATCCATCTGATATTCGTAACAGAAGTTGCGGTCGTTCTCTTTCTGTTTAAAGGCTTTGGTTAAGGTTCTTTGAGCATTGGCGAGGCAGTCAATCTCTTCAAATAACGTCTGCTCGTCTTGCGACAAACGGTCAAACAGTTTCCACCAAACTGGCTTGGTTTCACGGTGGTGAAAAAACAGCAAATGCGCCAATAAAGCGCTGATATTGGCCTCGTCTGGATTGGTACTGTGTAACTGGCGACTGCGGTCGAGTAATGCATCGTGCACCGTCAAACGATGCGCTTCGCGTTCAATTTTGTCCAGCTCGGCCTGTGTTGGCTCTGTGGCCGGTCGCTTGCTCAATTCTGTGGTGAGCTCTGTGCTGCACGCAGCGCTCAAGGCGTCCAACGCTTCCAGGTCAAAGTACGAAATGTCATGCTCGGCTTGTACCGTTCGCAGCCAGTCGACCAGCTCTTGAGTTGAATCACAATCGTCCTGGTTATAGTCGCGAATTTTTTTCAACACCGCAGAGGTCTGCCAAGTGAAGCCGTCTGGGTTATCACGCCACGCCTCATAAACCACAACCGAATCACCTCCGGACGCCACGTCGGTTTGACGCTTACCCCGATAGAGCCGTTCGACATTTTTGATGGAATACCGAGGTTCGCCCAAGATAATTCCGTGACGCACAATGGCGTACAAATCCACAAAAACCTCATTGCGTAACAGCTCATCCACCTGTTGTTCGCAGACGGCGTACCGCCCCATTAAACGACGACACGCGGCGATTTCATAATGGCCATAATGGTAAATATGCATCATCGGATCCGCTTGCCAACGTGCGTAAGCCCACTCTATAAAGCCTTTAAACGCCTGCTTCTCTTGTTCGTGCGTGTGCGCCCAAAAGTCGATAAACGCTCGTTCGCCCTGCTCGGTAAAATAGCTTGCGCCCCAAAGATATTCCAACCCCTGCTCATGCAGAGGATCGCCTTCAATGTCAAAAAATAGATCCATCGCAGACGCCGGTGGCAAACGCGCCAACCCTTGTGGTACCGGCTCGTCGGACGATTTGGAAACACTTGGCAGCACCACCTCAAACGCAGGTCGCTCAACCTCCAAACGCTGTTGCTGTTGCGTCTTACGTTGTATCGTCGCCTGCCGTTTTAAGGCCGAAAAACGTTCTGGATTCATCTTAGCAACCGACGATAAATCGGTGGTTGCTAAAGCGGTCAGCGTGTGGATGCCTGCGGCTTCAAGCGTGATGATTTGGGCGCGGGTGATGTTCGCAACTTGAATCAGGTGATCTCTTTCAATCAACAGTTGCTGGGCGTAATCACTCCAATCGCCCCACTGTTTAGAATCGGCGGGGTCAGCAGGCCTGGTCAAATCAAAGGT
>CAZVPH010000083.1:0-7544 GCA_964628125.1 uncultured Thiosulfatimonas sp.
TGAATGTATCACCATAAAACCTCAATCAAATCCTGCCCCTATTACTCAGCTCCTCTCGTCATCTCCTTTACCCCTTTCTCTTCAATTCGTTTTAATTCACATCCAACAACTGAAAAGTACCCTGTAACACTTCACCAGGCCTGCTTCGGCAACACCCTTCATAAACCGCACAGCGATCGTGGATAAAACTTCATTTTTAACAAAGAGCAGCATAAGAATATTTGGACTGGAAAAGCCTAAAACAAAGGTTACGCAGTACTCTGTAGCAGAACTTACGCTGACGTTTACCCTATGATTCCTTCCTGCATTCGCGGTATAATCTAGCCCAACTAATTTAACGCACACTTTTAACTCAGACACATGACCACTCGTTTTTAGGCTTCCAAATTCTTGCTGACTTTAAAAATCCGCCAGCATTCTTAGCCGCCTTAAAATTACCAGTGGGAATTAAAAAGGAACTTTGATGAGCAACTCTCACGACCTATTTCAAGCCGCACAAAAACACATCCCAGGGGGCGTCAACTCGCCGGTTAGAGCATTTAAAGGTGTAGGAGGAGACCCGATCTTTTTTAAAGAAGCCAAAGGCGCTTACTTGATTGATGAGGACGACAAAACCTACATCGATTACGTCGGTTCTTGGGGGCCCGCAATTTTAGGTCACGCCCATCCAGAAGTCATCAAAGTGGTGAAAGAGAAAGCCGAGCTTGGCCTCTCTTTTGGTGCCCCGACTCAAATTGAGACCACGATGGCAGACCGTGTCTGTGAACTGATTCCTTCAATGGATATGGTGCGCATGGTCAGCTCAGGTACTGAAGCGACCATGACAGCGATTCGCTTGGCACGTGGTTACACAGGCCGCGATAAAATCGTTAAATTTGAAGGCTGTTACCACGGCCACTCCGACTCTTTACTGGTTAAAGCCGGTTCGGGCGCTCTAACATTGGGCGTTCCCTCATCACCTGGCGTGCCGGACTGTCTAGCCGAATTAACCTTAACCCTAACGCACAACGATTCCGATGAAGTACGTAAAGTGTTTGCCGAAATCGGTGACCAGATTGCCTGCATTATCGTCGAGCCGGTAGCAGGTAATATGAACTGCATTCCGCCCGAACCCGGTTTTTTAGAAACCTTGCGTGACGTCTGTGACCAATCCGGTGCGGTGCTTATTTTTGACGAAGTCATGTGCGGCTTCCGCGTTGGCTTGCAAGGCGCGCAAGGTCGTTACAATGTCACACCCGATCTAACCACCTTCGGTAAGGTCATCGGCGGTGGTATGCCGGTAGGTGCTTTTGGCGGTAAGCGCAAAGTCATGGAGCATATTGCGCCACTCGGCCCTGTCTATCAAGCGGGTACCCTGTCGGGCAACCCAATTGCCATGGCCGCTGGTTTAAAAACCCTTGAACTCATCAGTGAACCTGGATTTTTTGACGCCTTAGAAGCCAAAACCAAAAAGCTGGTCGAAGGACTACAAGCCGCTGCCGACGCTCACAAAATACCTTTTACCACCAATATGGTCGGCGGCATGTTTGGTTTCTTCTTCAGCGAAGAGAAAAACATTTCACGCTTTGCTCAGGTTGCCGAAGGCAATATGGAGCGCTTCAGAGCCTTTTACCACGGCATGTTGCAAGAAGGCATCTACCTCGCACCCTCTGCGTTTGAAACCGGTTTTACCTCCATTCAACACAGCGACGCCGACATTGAAAACACCATTGCCGCTGCGCACCGGGTCATGGCAAAGCTTTAAAAACGTTTAGAGGGTTGATCACTTTGAAAGTAACTTAAAACCAGGCTTAAACCGGATTAAAGTTTTAAACGCAAAACCATTAAAACCGGTCGCGTTTAAAACCCACCAGGCCTGGTAACTTTGGTTTCCGTCATGGATAAATCATGGCGAAATATGCCTCATCGTGAGCCAGCTGAAGTCATCACCTGCGATCAAAAATCGAATTAAATTTGACCAGGCCTGGCCACTTTTTTCCTCACCTGAGCCTACTCAAATCCAACCCCATCGGATTCAATCTAGCCCTCAGCTTAATGACCTTCTCAAAGCAATTTACTGTTTGTTACAATCGACTTAATACAATCGGCTTAACCTATGCAACACACCCCAGACATTCTCATCACACTGTTTCAACACACCTTTTTGAACTCCGATAATACCCAACTGGTACGCGGTGAAGACGAGCCGCTCTATCTGCCGGCGGACGCAACGCAGCCTCATCATCGTATTATTTTTGCCCACGGCTTTTTTGCCAGCGCGCTGCACGAAGTTGCGCATTGGTGTGTTGCTGGGCAAAAACGACGTTTATTGGAAGATTACGGTTACTGGTATCAACCGGATGGCCGCAGTGCAGAACAGCAAGCAGAGTTTGAGCGGGTCGAAATCAAGCCACAAGCGCTGGAGTGGATATTCTCACAATCAGCGGGGGTTCAGTTTCATTTTAGTGCGGATAATTTAAGCGGCGGGTCTGGAATTTCGGAGCCGTTTAAACAGGCGGTTTTAAGTCAGATCAGCGACTACCTAACGCACGGTTTGCCCAAGCGAGCAGCGCGCTGGTCCGAGGCGTTAGTTCAACACTATCGCCCTAATCGTCCTTTAAACATGAGCGAATTTTCATTAGAGAGTTTCTCGTAAACTTGTGTAACCGTTTGTTTAACCGCGCTCTGTAAAATAGGTTAAAACTGGCGCTAGGTTGCCGACGTCAAGTTCTATTCTTGTTTGTTCTCTGGTCGCTTTAAACGCTTTGAGTTTTTTGAGGGCTTTGAGCTTTTTGCCGGTTTACGCGGAACCACCATCCCCACCACCCAGCCGACAATCAACAGCAACAAGCCTATTTCTAATAGAAACCACATAGCCACTCCCTCTCTTTAAGCTCTTATCCGCTTTCATGTTATTCAAAACGTTGTTGCAATCCAGCCAGCAGTTTTTGATGAATGCCGCCAAAAGCGCCGTTGCTCATCATCACCACGGTGTCGCCTGGTTGCAACTCTTGTAGCAATGTCTGCAGTAACGCCTCATAACTTTGTTCGACAATCACCGGTGCTTTAAAGGCGTCTAACGGCAACTGCCAGTTCCAAGCTGGGTCAATAAAAGCGTACACCGCATCCGCTTTATCAAAGGCAGCGGGCAGAGTTTGGGCGTGAACGCCCATGCGCATGGTGTTAGACCGGGGTTCAAACACCGCCACTAAACGACCAGGCCTGCTAAGTTTACTGTGTTGATGTCTTGCGCCGTGTAAAGTGCTCTCGATCGCCGTAGGATGGTGTGCAAAATCGTCGTAAAGTTTAATCCCATTCACTTCGCCGGTCAGCGACATTCGGCGCTGAATGCCTTTAAATTCAGACAAACCTTCGACGGCGATGCGCGCCATTACGCCGCAATGCACCGCCGCGGCAATGGCGCTCAGCGCATTGCGTACATTGTGCAGTCCGGTTAAATCCCAGCACACTCGGCCTAAACAACGTCCTTGGTACATCACCTCGAACTCCGAACCGTCCTCAGCGTACAGCTTATAACTCCACTCACCCGCTGAGCCCTGTTTCTCAATCGGTGTCCAACAACCTTGCTCGATGACTTCGTCCAAATAGAGCTCGTCGGTCGGCATCACAATCAGACCATTACCCGGCACTGTGCGAATTAAATGGTGAAACTGTTTTTGAATGTCCTTAACCGAATCAAAAATATCGGCGTGATCAAATTCTAGATTGTTTAAAACACAGGTTCTGGGGTGATAGTGAACAAACTTAGAGCGTTTATCAAAAAAAGCGGTGTCGTACTCATCGGCCTCGACCACAAAAAAAGGCCCCTCACCCAGTCGCGCCGACACGCCGAAGTTATCAGGCACACCGCCAATTAAAAATCCAGGATTTAGGTGCGCGTACTCTAAGAGCCACGCCACCATCGACGCGGTCGAGGTTTTGCCATGCGTGCCGGCGACGGCGATGACCCAGCGGTCGTGCAATACTTTTTCGGCCAACCATTGTGGCCCAGAAGTGTAAGGTTGCAGTCGGTTCAAGGTGGCTTCTACCGCACCATGGCCACGACTCTTGGCGTTGCCAATGACCACAGAATCTGGCGTCTCCTCTAGAAACGCGAGGTCTTCATCGTCCAAGACTTCAATGCCCGCTTGCGCCAGCTGTGTGCTCATCGGTGGATAGATCGCCTTGTCAGAACCCGATACGTGATGCCCCATCGCCTTGGCGATTTGAGCAATCCCGCCCATAAAGGTTCCCGCGATGCCTAATATATGAATCTTCTCTACTTTCACGCAATTATCCTTGCTCAAGTTACGTCACTCTCTTACACTCTCCCGCTATGAAAGAGAATGCTTATTTATCGGTCGAAACCGAACCCCAACTCCGTCAATACTGTCAACAGATCATCGACAATCCAGAGATGACTTGGATCGCGATCGACACCGAATTTGTCCGAGTGGACACTTACTTTTCTGAATTGAGTCTGGTGCAAATTCAAGACTGCTTTGGCGAGATGGCGATCATTGATCCCATCCTGATCCTTCAGTCTGCCGAGCGCAGTAATAAAGGCAACGCAGACGGCACAGACAACTCTGTCAACTCACATAATTCGCATCAGCCACTGCAACCGCTGATTGCATTGCTGTGTGATCCAAACACGCTTAAAGTGTTCCACTCTGGGCGACAAGACATCGAAGTATTGTACCAACTTGACGACAAAATGCCGTCCTCTATTTTTGACACTCAAATTGCCACGCTGTTTTTAAAACATGGCGAAATGGCTGGACTTGCACGCGTGGTTAAAGAAGAGTTAGACGTCATTATCGACAAGAGTCAAACCCGAACCAACTGGCACCATCGCCCCTTAACCGCAGAGCAGATTGAGTACGCGCTGGACGATGTCCGCTATTTAGCCCCGCTGTATGAGCACTGTCTAAAGGCGTTAAGCCCCGCGCAATTAACGGCGGTTGCCCAAGATTGTGAAAAAATGCTCGACCCCGCACTCTACACGCCTGACCCTGAAAATGCCGGCGCAAAAGTCAAGGGCATTAAAGGTCTAAAGCCCAAGCAACTGGCGATGGTCAATACTCTTGCGACCTGGCGAGAAGTCTTTGCCATTACTCAAAATCAACCTAAAAAATGGGTGCTGGACGACGAGGCAATCATCAATATCGCTAAACGCCCTCCTATCACTCTGGAAGCGCTTTATAAAGTACCGCACATAAAATCCTCGTCGGTCAAACTCTATGGCGAACAGTGGGTGGCGTTAATTGATGCGGTCTTCCAGCAGTCTGCTGACGATTGGCCCAAGCCTGAAGTAAAAATAGCCACCCCAAGCCCGCAAGAGGAAGCTCTGCTGCAACTCTGCATGGCGTTCGTGCAGCAGGTCGCGATTGACTACCAATTAAACCTGCACTCAATTACGAATCGCACGGATCTCTTAACGTTACTGCGCAGTGATGAGCCCATCGAAAAACTCTCCACTGGGTGGCGTAATGTGTTGATTGGACAAGATTTGATGCGTTTAAAATCAGGCGAACGATCGTTAAAAATTCATCAAGGAAGCGTCTGTTTACTCTGAAATAAGCGCTTAAGTTTTCACTCAATCTCTGTGTCAACTTCTTTGCCAATCTCTTTGCCAATCTCTTTGATTAAGGAATCAAACATGCACGTCCAACCCTCTAGCACGGCTCAAAGCACACCCACATTATCCGAAAAAAAACCCGCTAAAAACGTCCTCTACGCGCAAGCGGGCGGCGTGTCGGCGGTGATAAATGTCAGTGCGGTGGCGGTGATTGAAGCGGTACAACAGCATTCGGATTATTTTGGTAAAACCTATGCCGCGCTGAATGGAATTAAAGGGGTTTTGGAAGAGACGCTGGTGGATGTAAGCAACCTGCCTACCGAGACCCTGGAACAACTGAAATACCAGCCCGGTGCAGCTTTTAAAGCGTGCCGTTTTGACTTAGACCCGCTTGAGCATAATATTGAACACTATGAGCGTGTGTTAGAGGTGTTTAAAACTTACGACATCGGTTATTTTTTTTACAATGGCGGCAACGGCTCGATGGTGACCGCACAAAAAGTCGCCGATTACTGCCGCGAACACGGTCATCAGGTGACCTGTGTTGGCGTGGCCAAAACCATTGATAACGATCTAGCGCTGTCGCACTGCAGCCCAGGATTTGGCAGTGCGGCAAAATATTTGGCGACCAGTTTTCTGGAAACCACGCTGGACATTATCTCCATGCACGAAACCTCTTCGAAATTTTTTATTATGGAGACGATGGGCAGAGACACCGGCTGGTTAACCTTAGCGACCGCGTTGGTTAAAGAGGTGATTCCAGATGTCCCACTCATCATTTTGTCGGCTGAACGCCCTTTTAATGAAGCCAAATTTCTACAGAAAGTCGAGGCACTGATTGCCGAAAAAGGCTACTGCGTCTGTGCGGTGTCGGAGGGGTTACAAAAAGAGAACGGCGACTATTTAAGCATCGCCAGCATTGAACACACCTTTGAACGCGACTATGTGCAACTGGGCGGCGTCGCGTCAAAACTCGCCTACCGTGTCGGCGAGCACCTCAATATTAAAACCCACCACGCCGTGCCCGACTATATGCAACGTTCTGCCAGCCATCTCGTCTCTGACGCTGACTGGCAACTCGCCTATGGTGCGGGGAAAGCAGCGGTGGATGCGGCCATAGCTGGATTGCACGGCGTTTTGCCCGTGGTAGAGTTGATCTCGAACACGCCTTTTAAGTGGCGCTTTAAACCCGTTGAATTGGAGGCGGTCGCCAGTCTTGAAAAAAGTGTGCCTGAGGACTTTTTAACCGCCGACGGCATGGACGTCACCGAAGCGGCCTTGGCCTATTTGCGTCCATTGATTCAAGGCGAGCGCCCTGTCCCGTTTAGAAACGGATTGCCAGACATCCCTGTCATCGCATTCACACCCGTTGAGCAACAGTTGCCACCGTTTATTGCGGTCAACAAACCATCGGCTAACTTGTAGAATTACTGGGCATTGATCTCTTTTGATTCTGTAACTCCTGAAGCTTCATGACGCCTGAACTTTCATCGCTCAAGAACTTCATACCTCTAAAAAACTCAGCTTCTCGTTCAAAGTCACCAGGCCTGCTAACTTTGAGAGTTCGCCTTAACCGCTTAGTTTATTTATAAATCGTGCATAAAAAAACCCAGTCATGTCATCCTGACTGGGTTAATTTGAATGCGCAGGATTTAACGTATTAAACTTTATTAAACGTCAGTTTATCCTCCTCGCAATCCACAACCACCTCACCGCCTTTCTGCAGGTCGCCAAACAGCAACTCATCCGCCAAAGGTTGTTTGACTTTTTCTTGAATCAAACGAGCCATCGGTCGTGCGCCCATTAAGGGGTCGTAACCGTTTTTCGCTAACCAAGCACGCGCTCGGTCGGTGACTTTTAAGGTCACTTTTTTGTCTGCTAAAGCGCTCTCAAGTCCATAAATAAATTTATTGACCACCGAGCCCATCGAGGCTTCTGTTAAACGGTTAAACTGAATAACGCTGTCCAATCGGTTACGGAATTC
>CAZVPH010000084.1:0-7467 GCA_964628125.1 uncultured Thiosulfatimonas sp.
TTATGATACCTTAGTTTAACCACTTTAGCGTTCAACTTAACGACTGGTTGGCTCTTTCGAGACGGTGGCGTGCACCAGTTTCTCAATCTCTTCTCTGAACGCATTCACATCCTGAAAAGAGCGATATACTGAGGCAAAACGTACATAGGCGACTTGGTCTAAGTCACGCAAAGCGTCCATCACCCACTCGCCCAGTTGATGTGCGGGGATTTCACGCACCCCTTCCGACATTAATCGTTTGGTGATTTGGCTGGCAACAGAGTCAATCGACTCGCTGGCCACAGGGCGCTTTTCAAGGGCTTTAATTAGGCCGCGACGTATTTTATCTTCATCAAATCGCTCTCGATTGCCGTCGCTTTTAACGACTCTTGGCAGGGAAAGTTCGGCCGTTTCATAAGTCGTATAGCGCTCACCACACTGTACGCACTCACGGCGACGTCTTACCTGAACACCTTCTGTGGCTAACCGGGAATCAACGACCTTTGTGTCTGGTGCATTACAAAATGGACAATGCATGAAATATCACTCCGTTGTGATTGAAATCTTCTGTTTACAGGCTTTAACAGGTTTTAAACCTGTTGTTTAATGCTCGTCCCGATAAAATTATTACGGTTATTTACCCTGAACTCTTAAATGGCATACATTTTTTGAAATGTGTGCTAGGAGTCATTATACCGAAACTGTCAAACCATTGATCCCTGAATCCGTTTTTTTGCCTACGACTTTACGAACGCCAGAGACGTAAAAACCACCAGGCCTGGTGGTTTTTAACGTTAGAAGAAGTAAGGAAGTTGGCTAAAATCCAACCCCCTTACTTATGGCACGTCTACTATTTATACACAGGCTTCGCTTTACAAAGCGCCGTAACTTTTTCGCGTACTTCTGCAATCACTGTTTCATCCCAGCTGACAGTTTCTTGATCACATGCATCAATAACATCGCACATCCAGTTAGCTAAGTTGGTGCAGTCCGTGGCGTCAAAACCGCGAGTGGTGGCCGCTGGAGTTCCAACACGAATTCCACTGGTCACAAACGGAGACATAGGATCATTTGGCACCGAGTTTTTGTTAATCGTAATGTGTGCTGCGTCCAATGCCGCGTCAACCAATTTACCCGTTAAGCCTTTTTCAATCAGACTTACTAGGAATAAGTGGTTTTCAGTACCCCCTGAAACCACATCACAGCCACGAGACATAAAGACTTTTGCCATCGCTTTTGCGTTGACAATCACCTCTTTACAGTAGGTGGTCCACGCGGGTTCCAGACACTCTTTAAACGAAACCGCTTTTGCAGCGATCACGTGAACCAATGGCCCACCTTGCCCGCCTGGGAAGATCGCAGAATCAAACTTTTTCTCTAACTCAGGGTTAGACTTACATAAGATTAATCCGCCACGTGGGCCACGCAATGTTTTATGAGTGGTGGTGGTCACAACATGCGCATGCGGCACAGGGTTGGGATACTGGCCACCCGCAATTAAACCGGCAACGTGCGCCATGTCGACAAAAAAGTAGGCGCCTACAGAGTCGGCAATTTCGCGGAATTTCGCCCAATCAATCACTTGTGAATAAGCAGAGAAACCAGCGATAATCATTTTCGGTTTGTGCTCATTGGCCAGCGCCTGAACTTCGGCGTAATCAATTTGACCGGTGACGGGGTCAATTCCATACTGAACTGCGTTGTACATTTTACCCGAGAAGCTGACATGAGAACCGTGGGTTAAATGCCCACCATGCGCTAGACTCATCCCTAAAATGGTATCGCCTGGGTTAACCAACGCCATAAAGACGGCCGCGTTAGCCTGTGAACCAGAGTGCGGCTGCACGTTAGCGTAATCGGCACCAAACAACTCTTTCGCACGATCAATTGCGGCTTGTTCCACCACATCAGCAAACTCACAACCACCGTAATAACGTTTTCCAGGATAGCCTTCTGCGTATTTGTTCGTGAAATAGGAGCCTTGAGCTTCCATAACGCGAGGGCTGGTGTAGTTTTCTGAAGCAATTAATTCAATGTGAGACTCTTGGCGTTTCTCCTCATTTTTAATCGCGTCAGCAATCAAATCATCGTAACCAGCAATCGTCATATCTTTAGTGAACATAATACGGCTCTCCGTCTTGGGTTTAAGTAAATTTAAAGCACTGAATTTTACCCGCTTTCAAACAAAATACCACTTATTTAAGCCAGCCCTACTAAACAAGCCTTACTAAACATGCATTCTAGCCAGTTTTCCCTTCCACTGTTCACGGATTTTCGGTACAGTGTCCCTGTTTGCTATTGAGTTACCAACCGCCTTTTTCAGGTCTAATTAAAGTCGTTATTAAATCGTTGCTAAAGCGTTTTAAATCGTTATTCACACAGCCGTTTTATAGGAAACCGTTACATGTCGCAATTTATTTACACTATGAACCGAGTGGGTAAAGTTGTCCCCCCGAACCGCCACATTTTAAAAGACATCTCACTCTCATTTTTTCCAGGCGCTAAAATTGGCGTCTTAGGTTTGAATGGTTCTGGTAAATCAACCTTACTTAAAATTATGGCGGGCTTAGACACCGACATCGTTGGTGAAGCCCGTCCGCAACCCGGCATCAAAATTGGCTACCTCTCGCAAGAGCCTCAACTTGACGAAACCAAAGACGTTCGCGGTAACATTGAAGAAGCCGTTTCTGAAGTAAAAGACGCACTGGCTGAATTAGACGCCGTTTATGCGGCTTACGCTGAGCCTGATGCCGACTTTGACGCGCTGGCTAAAAAGCAGGCCGAAATTGAAGACATCATTCAAGCTAAAGATGGCCACAATATAGATCGTACTTTAGAGATTGCAGCAGACGCTCTACGCCTCCCACCTTGGGACGCCGACGTCAGTAAACTCTCAGGCGGTGAACGTCGTCGAGTCGCGCTGTGTAAATTGCTGTTAGAAAAACCAGACATGTTGCTGTTGGATGAGCCGACCAACCATTTGGATGCAGAGTCCATCGCTTGGTTAGAACGCTTTTTACTGGACTTTACCGGCACCGTCGTCGCCGTCACCCATGACTGTTATTTCTTAGACAATGCCGCACAGTGGATTTTAGAACTCGACCGTGGTGAAGGCATTCCTTACGAGGGGAACTACTCCTCTTGGCTAGAACAGAAAGAGAAGCGCCTAGAGCAGGAAGGCAAAGCAGAAGCTGCGCGTATGAAGACCATTAAAAGTGAGTTAGAGTGGGTGCGCTCCAACGCGAAAGGTCGCCACGCCAAATCGAAAGCCCGTATGACCCGCTTTGAAGAGTTAAGCAGCCAGGAGCATCAGAAACGCAACGAAACCAATGAGATTTTCATTCCTGTCGCGAGCCGTCTCGGTGAAAAAGTCATCGAAGTCAATAATATGTCTAAGGCTTTTGGTGACCGCTTATTGATCGACGACCTGAGCTTTAAACTGCCACAAGGTGGCATTGTCGGGATTATCGGTCCAAACGGTGCAGGAAAATCGACTCTGTTTAAAATGCTTACTGGAGAAGAGCAACCAACCTCGGGCACCATTGATTTTGGTGAGACAGTACAACTTTCGTATGTTGACCAAAGCCGTGATGCTTTAAACGATGACAACACCGTATGGCAAGAAATTTCGGGCGGTGATGAAAACTTTTTAGTTGGAACCACCGAAGTTAACTCACGTGCCTATTGCGGTCGCTTTAACTTTAAAGGCGCCGACCAACAGAAAAAAATTGGCAATCTATCCGGTGGAGAGCGCAACCGTGTTCATCTCGCGAAAACCCTGAGAACCGGTGGCAACCTTTTGCTGCTGGATGAGCCCACCAACGACTTGGACATTGAGACCTTACGTGCACTTGAAGAAGCTCTGCTTGAATTTGCGGGCTGTGCGGTCGTGATCTCCCACGACCGCTGGTTCTTGGACAGAATCGCAACCCATATGCTCGCGTTTGAAGGCGACTCTCACGTAGAGTGGTTTGAAGGCAACTTCTCAGATTACGAAGCCGACTACAAAAAACGCAAAGGGGCCGATGCAAATCAGCCTCACCGAATTAAATATAAGCCGATTTCGAAGCATTAAAAGGACCTAAAATGACTGAATTCATTGCGACTCAATCGCATTTAGAGGCCATCGCTAGCGCCATGCCCGACCCTATATTTGTCATGGGCCAGGATGGAACCTACCTTGACATTATCGGCGGACAGGAACGCAGCTTGTACGCCAACGCATCCGCTTTAATTGGCAAAACTTACCACGAAGTTTTACCAGAAGGGATGGCAAATCGTTTTTTAAAAGTGGTGCAAAGATCCATCGCCTCTAATCACTTGCAAGAGATTGAATATCAATTGGCCAACAACGAAGTTCACGGCGTGACGGAAGGCCCTGCGGGTGGGCAATGGTATGAAGCACGAGTCTATCCAATCAAAGCCGGTATCTACGACCAGCCAGCGGTTATCTGGCTTGCCATAAACATCAGCAGCCGCAAGCACATGGAAGAGCAGATTGAACACCTCTCGTCCAGCGACCCATTAACCGACCTTTATAACCGAGACTTTTTTCTAGGAATTGTCAACGAAGAGGTCAATAAAGCCCGCTTAAACAGCGAAGCGCTGTCAATGATAAAGATTAATTTAGATTGCTTCAAACGCATCACTGACGCCTATGGTCACGATGCAGGAGATAAAGCTATTTTAACGGCCGCACACGCCATAAAAAATGTTATAGGCGACTTAGGCTACGTAGGCCGCGTCAGCTGTGACCAATTTATGATCGTATTGCCGGACGTCAAAGCGGTGGATGCCTTTAGAATTGCGAAACTCTCTCAAGAGACGATTCGTTCACAAAATATCAAACTGGAAGAAGGCGTTACCACCTGCCTAACCAGCCACGCTGGTGTCACCGAGCTGCGTGAAGCGGACGAGGACAGCCAGATTTTATTTACACGCACCAATGACGCCATTAAAGCTTTGGAAGGCACCCGAGAAACCGCACGCATTCTATAACGTTTTATCGCGGATAGTCTGCTCAAGAATTACTTGTAATCACGTAAAAGGATTTAATATGACAACTTCAATAAAAAAATTCGCAAAATTGCTTTTTTTGGCTGCCTTTTTTTGGCTGCCTTTAACCAGTGGCACCGCCATCGCCGCTGATGACGGCGCTAAAGTGGTCTATCACGTCGATTTTCAAGACGCAACTCGCTACTCGGCGACCTTAACCTCGATTAACAACATTCTTAATTATTATGAGTCTGAGTTAATGGAGGCAGAAGTACACCTGGTATTTGTCGGTTTTGGTCTACGTTTTACCACCAATAATGCCTTAAAAGAAACGCCTTATGCACATGATAAAGAGCTACTCGAGCGTCGCGATGAGCTTAAAGGCCGCCTACAATCTCTCATTAATACGCGAGGTGTAAAAGTTCATTTGTGTGATAAAACGCGTGACGAAGTCGGTCTGCCACAGAAAGAAGTTTATGAAGGAATTCAGTTCACCGCGTCTGGCGTGGCAAAAATCGCCATTTTACAAAGTGAAGGATTTGCTTACCTAAAAGTTCAGTAACAAGTTCAGTAACAAATTCAGTAAGCGGGTTCAGTAACAGAACCCAATAACAGAACCGAATAATTGAGTTCAGCAACCGCCCCGTTCTTTCTAAGATATTTGATCGGGCTGTTTATTTTATTTAATGATGCAGCCTTTTTAATGGCTGCATTGTTACAAACCACTTGACTTAGAGAGACTGTTTTTCCACCTACCAGCCACTCAATTCCCCTCCTGCTCCATCAGTCTACTTATCGAACCGAAATCAATACAAGCTCAAAGCACACTCAAAACACAACCGACCAGGCCTGGTCAAACGGTCTGCGCGGACTAACGCAATATTTTTGAAGTCTAGAAACAGCTTTTTTACTCAACCGTTGAGCGTTCCAACAATTCTGCCCAAATAATCATAACGAACTTTTAAGCGAGTCTTTGATTCTATTCAGCTCTTTTGTTCGACTCAACGCGCCTAGGAAAACTTCTGATCGAACCGGTGGCGTCACAATGTCTGCGAGTGTATGACCGTCTAGATACTCTAAAAACGCCCTCTGGGCTCCAAAAAGCACGCCTTTCAGTTGACAGCTTTTACGAATTAAACAAGCAGGCTCATCGCAATTAACAGGATTTAAGTTGGGCTCCATCAGTTCGACAATTTCGCGTAGCCCAATGTCTGCGAGCGGTTTTGCCATCTGGATACCGCCACTTTGACCACGAATTGATTTAATCACGCCATGTGCCACTAATTTTTGCACAATTTTCATGACGTGACTGCGCGACATATCAAAGGTCTCTGCAATCACTTGTATATTGGAGAGATCGCCTTTCTCCTGCGAACCGAGATAGATCAAAACACGAAACGCAAAATCGGTGTGTTTGGTCAGTTGCATACGTACTCCTTACATAAGAGTTTTATTATATTTGACATTTACTCTTAATATGCAAATAATATGAATCTTAAACATTCATTTTAGTTGAATCTTAAATCCTTAACCCCTCTTAAAAGGAATCCCCTCTTATGTTACCTCAACACGTTATTAAAACCGTTAAAGAAACTGCTCCCGTTCTTGCGGAACATGGCGAAGCCATTACCACTCTTTTCTATCAAAAGATGTTTGCCAACCATCCGGAGCTAAAAAACATCTTTAATATGGCCAACCAAGAACGTGGTGATCAGTCCAGTGCCTTAGCGACCTCCGTCTTTATGTACGCCAGTCACATCGACAAACTGGAAGCATTAGGACCGATGGTCAATCGCATCGCCAACAAACACGCTAGCTTACAAATTCAACCAGAACACTACCCTATCGTGGGTAAATATTTACTCGAAGCCGTTCGTGACCATTTGTCACTGCCTGCTGACCACCCTATTCTTCAAGCGTGGGAAGAGGCTTACGCTTTTTTAGCCAATATTTTTGTAGTGAGCGAAGAGAAAATATATTCTGATAATGAACAAAAACCCGGCGGTTGGCGCGGATTTAAAGAGTTTGTAATCACTGACATTCAAACTGAAGCCAAAGGGGTTCGCTCTTTTTATCTGTTCCCTAAAGACAGTCAACCACTGCCATCTTTTCATGCAGGTCAGTACATTGGCGTCAAGGTAAAGCCTACTGAGGAAGGCTACGAAGAGATTCGTCAGTACTCACTTTCTAACGCGCCTGACAGCAACTATTTCCGCATCACCATTAAGTCTGAATCTTTAAGCAACACGCAACCGGGCGTGGTTTCCAACTACCTGCATCAAGCACAAGTCGGCGACAGCTTATGGATTCAGCCCCCCACGGGTGATTTTGTCTTGCAGGAAAACAATTTAGATAAAGTTTTCATTGCTGGGGGGGTAGGAATAACGCCTGTCTTAAGCATGTTGCTTGATCAATTAAAACAGACCCCTGCCGATAAACTCACCTTTATTCAGTGCAGCAGAGACCGTTCAACTCAAATTATGCAAGAGAGTT
>CAZVPH010000085.1:0-7366 GCA_964628125.1 uncultured Thiosulfatimonas sp.
CGCGGTGAACGTAATCTCGAACACTCGTTTGCCGCCTGTTTTGTCGACACAGTGCAACTCCATAGTCGAGTGCTGGTCTTCAAACAATGTTTCAATCGATTTGGCGAGCTTCCCGGCTTGCTCGCCTACAAATAGACTGGCTATAAATGTCCCTTGAACTTGGCGTGCGCGATTGTCAAATAGCCGATCAAATGCCGCATTACTTTCTAAAATAACCCCCGCTTGATCCATCAATAAAAACCCATCGACCGAGGCGTTTAACACCCCAGCATAACGCTCATAACTCTGTTTTAGCTGTGCCTGCGTCAGCTTCTTTTCGCGAATGTCGTTGGCTAAGATAACCGCTTGTTCTTGTAAGGAGTGGTTGGAAACATTTAAGGCTTTCACAAGCTTTTTCTCTGCCGCTCTAGAGCGCGCTAAGGAAAGCGACCCTGCATAGAGCAGACTCAACATTAAAAGTGTAATCAGCGTCGCAATAGTTAAAACTGGTCGGTTTAAAGCTGCCAATTGATTCTTTGGGATAAAACGAATGACTTTCCATCTCTGAACGCCTTGGGCATTGTGTACACTCTCTTTAGAGTCGGTCAACATCTCAACCGTGTCAAACAACCAGAGCCCTTCTGTTGTTTTAAACTGACCATCCGCCTGCTGCGCTATGGTTTTCCAAGCTTCTGGATATCGATGGGCGACCGACAGATCCTCTCGATCATACATAAAACCCCACTCATCTTCAGGGCTGTTGGCTTGTAACCAATAACCTTGTTCATTCGTCAGCCACAAATTTTCAAGTGCACCTTCCACTTGGTATTGGATGTTTTTGAATATCGTTTCACCTAAGTAGTTCAGCACCACAAAACCACGATTTACCCCTTGAGCGTCTAGCACAGGGTGGACAATTCGAATCATGGGTTTACGTGGCATCTCGATGAGATCATTTTCAATATTTAAATCAAAAGGGGAGAGGTACACCTCGTCTCGGACAGAGTCCAGCTTAAGGGCCTGTTGAAAATAGTAGCGTGACGCTTTATTTTGCAAAGCCAATTCCGGTGTTCTTGTGACCTCACCCTCGTGATAATCCAATCGGATTCGCTCTTGACCGGTCGCATCTATCCAGCGTATTTGATCGTAAACTTTAGACGCTGTTAATAAGACCTTCCAATCGTCCGCCAACGCATCAAGTGTCTCCGCTTGTTCATTACCTGGAGTCTTCTCATGGCTTGGAATCTTTAGAGAAAACTCATTGTTGACGACTTTCTGTAATAGCTTGCCCACTGCGATGTAATGAATGTCTCGCACAATCAGAGACCTAGATTCATTGACGGTTGCTTTGGTGGTAAAGAGGTCTTTTTGACTCTGTTTGACCAAATTATCGTACTGACTGTCTAAAACGATTTGCACAAGCAGCACAGACACCAAGAGGACGAGGAGCGCGGCCGGTAAAAAATAGGTGAGCTGAGTTCGTATCACTAAAGAGGGCTTTATCACAATATAGTTCAATCCAGTTAGTGTTTTAAACGTTCGACTTTTAAGACAGCCCTTAGTGATTAAGAGCGCTTGAAAGGGTTTTATTTGTGTTTTTTAAGACCTTTTAACGTCAAGCGTTGGCGGCCATCAAATAGCTGTCGGCTAGCGAGTTCAACGGCGATTAAAATCCCTAAACCGGTTGAGCTGGCAATGAGCAGCATGATCATAATTTGGTACTTTACCGCTTCCATAGGATCCGCGCCCGCTAAGATCTGCCCCGTCATCATGCCGGGCAGTGAGATAATCCCGGCGGCAACCAGCATATTAATCACGGGGATCATGGCGGAGTGCAGGCTCTGCTGCTTGATAAAATTCAGCGACTGTTTGGCGGTTTTACCTAAGGCTAACTGCGCCTCAATTTTAGCGCGCATTTGCACGGCATTACGCGTTAAGGTGTCTAATCCCAAACCGATCGCCGTCATGCTGTTGCCCAATAACATCCCAAGCAGTGGAATCGCATACTGCGCTTGATACCAAGGTTCTGGTTGAATCACGAGGGTAAGCACGCCCACCAACAGCAACAGTGCGGTAAATGAGAGCGATAAAAAACCAATCATCAAGCCACGAAAACGGGTAAAACGATACTGTTGGCGTTTGGTGATTTCATACCCCGCCGCCGAGAGCATGACCACGCCCACCAACACAATCCACAACGGGTTGTCGGAGTAAAACACCCAGCTTAACCAGACCCCCATCAACAGGAGTTGCAACCCCATTCGAATGTTTGCCCACCAGAACTGCTTCACTTGGCTAAAGCCATTAAGCCACAATAAAATACCGATTAAAAAGGCTAAAAAAGAGAGGGTCAGTAGATCCCAATAACTGATTAATATCACTGTTTACCTACCTTTTTACCGGACTCAGCGCTCACAAGCACCAACTGACACTCTGAGCAGCCGACTCGTTGTTGTTGCTTTTCATCGTGAGTAATCCATAACGCGGCTGCGTGCGTTTTTTGAAGATAGTCCGTCACCAAAGCTTCGACTAACAGGACACTCTTTGGATCCAAATTGGCGGTAATCTCATCCAACAGCAATACTTTTGGCTGATACTGCAGACCCCGTAACAAGGCTAAACGCTGTTTTTCGCCCGAGGAAAGATGGTCCGGATTCTGTTGCAAAATGTCGCTGTGCAAGTCCACCAAAGCGAGCAGTTCTGAGTCTGGCTGGGTTTCAAAATGCTGACTCACTCGATCACTCCACCAGGCGGTTTCGGCTGAAAAATACATCACCTGTGCTCGCCACGCTTCGGGGCATAATTGCGTTTGAGACTCTCCCAGCAGAAAGACTTGACCACTGTGTTCGATTAAATCCGCCAGTGCTTTTAAAAACTGTGACTTTCCAGTGCCTGACGCCCCCGACACCATCCAAATTTGTTGTGGCAGAACCGTTAAGTTAATCGCAAACGCCATGCCCAATGCTTTAACGTCCTGAACCTCCAAAATGACCAGGCCTGGTGGTTTGATTATCACCGCTTCGTGTGCTTGTGTGTTCATCTATGCGTTCACCTGTGCGTGTGCCTGGCTATTCAGTTTGGCAGGGTTGGTTTTATCTGCACGGCTTATATTGTCTGCGCTGCTTGTTGCCACTGTTTACCCTTTCTTTTCTAAATTTGCATAGGCCGTCACCAACCATTTTGCACCGGCATGCTTAAAATTAACATGGATCCGCGCATGGTCGCCACTGCCTTCGGTTGCCACCACGGTGCCGTCGCCAAATTTTTGATGAAACACCTGTTCGCCTACATTGAAACCGGTCTGGTTTTCAGCGGCCAAAGCCGCTTTTAAATTGGCGTTCATGCCACTGACAAACCCACTGTCGTAGCCTCCTCCGGTGGTCGGTCGTACCGTGCCGGACAAACGCACAAAATCAATGCACTCGTCCGGAATCTCTTTAATAAAGCGGGACGGCAGAGGATAAATTTCAGTGCCGTGCAAACGACGATGGTTGGCAAAAGTGATCATTAACTGTTTTTCGGCACGCGTCACACCCACATAGGCAAGGCGACGCTCCTCTTCTAAACTGGCCGGGTCGTCGTGCGAACGTTGCGAGGGGAACAGCCCCTCTTCAACCCCGATCATAAACACCAACGGAAACTCCAATCCTTTGGCGGCGTGAATGGTCATTAACTGCACCGCAGACTCCCACTCTTCAGCTTGTTGTTCACCGGCTTCTAGCGCTGCTTGCGCTAAAAAGTCGGCCAAAGGATCATCATACTGTGGCGTTTGCAATAAGGTGCCGTCTTGCTGTGCCATCGCATCGACTCCGTCGGCCACCGTCTGACTTTCAGTTGGCAGACCTTCGGCCGTCGTTTGTGATTGACCCTGCTTAAACTGACCGGCGGCGTTAATTAACTCATCAATGTTCTCTAAACGGCCTTTACCTTGCTCTGAGCTGTCTTTTTCAAAGTGCGCTTGCAAGCCTGAACGAGAGACCACTTTTAGCATCTGATCTTCCAGCGGCAGACCTTTTGTCTCTTCAGTCAACGCCTCAATCAACGCTAAAAACCCAGCAATAGCGGTTTTAGCCCGAGGTGTTAGGCCTTGTTCAATCAACTGCTCTGCCGCTTGCCACAGTGGAATTTGGTTGTGCTTCGCCACTTCACGCAGCGAGTCCGCGGTTTTTTGACCAATGCCACGCGGTGGATGGTTGTACGCGCGCTCAAAGGCGGCGTCGTCCTCGCGATTGACCAGTAAACGCAAATAACTCAGGATATCTTTGATCTCTGCTCGGTCATAAAATCGCAATCCGCCGTAAACACGGTAGGGAATCTGCGCCTGCATTAAAGCTTGCTCCATCACGCGAGACTGGGCGTTGGAACGATACAGAACCGCCGCTTCATTTCGCGAACCGCCTTGCTCGCACCACGCTTCAATCTGACTGCAGACATAACGCGCTTCATCATATTCATTAAAGGCTTCGTAGACTTTAATCAAACTGCCCTCTTCGCCTGCCGACCATAACTGCTTGCCCATTCGGGTGGTGTTATTCGCAATTAAGGCGTTGGCAGCCTTTAGGATTGTACCGGTCGAGCGGTAGTTCTGCTCGAGACGCACCAACTTTACATTGGCAAAATCCTCTTCAAACTGACGAATATTTTCAACCTTAGCGCCACGCCAGCCGTAAATAGACTGGTCATCATCGCCCACCACAAACAACTTGCCCGAGCCACCCGCCAGCACTCTAAGCCAAGCGTATTGCAAACTGTTGGTGTCTTGAAACTCGTCCACTAAAATATGTTTATAACGTGCTTGATAGTGCGCTAAAACTTGTGGGTTTTTTAACCACAACTCATGCGCTCTTAACAATAACTCGGCAAAATCAACCAGGCCTGATCGTTGGCACTGCTCTTCGTAAGCACGATAGACTTCGACCATCTTCGCCACAAAGGGATTGTGACCGATGTCGATGTGATGGGGACGACGCCCCTCCTCTTTTTCGCCGTTGATAAACGCTTGAATCTGTTTATGTGGCCACTGGTTTTCGTCCAACTCCATCGCTTTCAGCAGACGTTTAATGACCCGTCTTTGGTCGTCCGAATCTAAAATTTGAAAACTTTGTGGCAAGCCTACTTCATTATGATGTTGACGTAATAAACGGTACGCGATGCCGTGAAAAGTGCCCATGGTTAGCCCGGCCGCTTGATGGCCAATCAACGACTCAATTCGTCCACGCATTTCACTCGAGGCTTTATTAGTAAAGGTCACCGCCAAAACATTGTAAGCAGAGAACCCCATAACCTGAGTTAACCAGGCGATGCGATGCACCAGCACTCGGGTTTTACCACTGCCCGCGCCGGCCAAAATTAGAGCGTGAGTATTATCAGCGGTAATCGCTTCACGCTGTGCATCATTTAAATCGTTTAATATATAAGAGATATCCATGGGGTTCCAAAACAGTTCAGGGGTTTATAACAAGTGGGGTGTAACGGATGAGACTCATGACAATGCTCGATTTGCTTTTTACCGTGGTTGATTCGGGTTGATTCGGTTTAAGTCACGCTACATAAAGAGAGTAATTTTAACGCAATTAGAGCGCACGAACCTGACCTTCTCTTAAGCGCGCTTAAATTCACCTCTTCAGCGGTTCATCAAACAGCCGTTACTAAACCATCAAGCAGGTCACCAAATCAACCAACAGCACGCGATAAAAATAAGGGAGTAAATATTTTCTTCCACTTTCTCATCTACATCACGATGCGCATTTAGGTTAAAACCATTCTCAAACGCTCAAACACTCATTAAAATAACTCGATTAAATTCATAGCCTTACCTAAAGACAGTCATATTTTTACAGTCAAAAATCTAAAAACTCGATCTTATCGTCGCAATAAACTTGCATTACTTGGTTTACTCATGCAATAATTGCAATCATTCAAAATTCATTGATTCAACGGGATAAAGTCAGTCTAGACGACGCGCACTCTATCCATCATCAAAAAAATATCCCTAAACGACGCAACACCCATTTTTTTACACGCCTGAAACAATTCGTGCAAAAATAAGAGTGTGTACATTTTTTAGAAGGATACATATTTAGTTACTAAGTACAGTAAATTTCAGGAGAAATCATGATTTCAACAAGCGATGCTAATTTCGAAACCGACGTACTACAATCTGATATCCCAGTCCTGGTGGATTTTTGGGCTGAGTGGTGCGGACCTTGTAAAATGATTGCCCCAATCCTAGACGATGTGGCCAAAGAATATGACGGTAAGGTAAAAATTGCCAAAATAAACATTGATGAAAACCCATCAACCCCTCCTAAATATGGCGTGCGTGGAATCCCAACACTGATGCTGTTCAAAAACGGCGAAGTGGATACAACCCATGTGGGCGCACTTTCTAAAACACAACTAAACACATTCTTAGACGGCAACTTATAAGCTGTTTCCCCCTAAGGCACTCTATGCCTTAGGGGAATTTGCCTGACCATCCTTGCAAGACTCTTACAATCCCAAGTTTTTAGACACGCTCTTCTACAAAAGAGACCCCTAAAGCAAACCCTCTTTAAACCTATCCTACAGATACCCAAACGACAGATACCCAAACACTATGCATGTATTAGATTTAAAAAAACAATCGGCCGCCTCATTATTAGAGTTAGCTGGCACTATGGGGCTGGACCATCTAGCTCGCTTACGCAAACAGGATATTATTTTTGCTATCTTGAAAGCGCACTCGAAAAAAGGCGAAGATATTTTTGGCGAAGGTGCTTTAGAAATTCTGCCGGATGGCTTTGGATTCTTGCGCTCTCCCGACGGCTCTTATTTAGCAGGACCAGACGACTTATATGTTTCTCCTAGCCAAATTCGTCGTTTCGGGCTGCGTAAAGGTGACACGATTCAAGGCAAGATCCGCCCACCTAAAGAGGGAGAGCGTTACTTTGCGTTGCTAAAAGTGGAGTCGATCAACTATGAAGACCCTGCGGTGGCCAGTAAGAAAATTGCGTTTGAAAACTTAACGCCTCTGCACCCAACCGAACGCCTCACCATGGAGATCGGTAACGGCAGCACAGAAGATATTGCTCCGCGAATTATCGACATCGCCGCGCCTTTTGGCAAAGGCCAGCGTGGTTTAATTGTCGCACCCCCAAAGTCGGGTAAAACCGTTATCTTGCAACAGTTGGCGCAATCGATCGCCGAAAACCACCCAGACGCTTACCTGATCGTACTCCTCATTGACGAACGTCCGGAAGAGGTCACAGAGATGCAGCGTACCGTCAAAGGCGAAGTCATCTCTTCTACCTTTGATGAACCTGCGACCCGTCACGTGCAGGTTGCTGAGATGGTGATTGAGAAGGCGTAACGTTTGGTGGAGCATAAAACCGACGTGATCATCCTG
>CAZVPH010000086.1:0-7318 GCA_964628125.1 uncultured Thiosulfatimonas sp.
ATCTCCAGCTGGCTTATCTTGTTTTGATAATCGCTGAGCGTAAAGCCTAATAGAGTGTTGATCTGATAATTCAATGTGGAATCCAACCACTGTAAATTTAATTCCTGAGCGCGGAGAGTCGCTGTGACGGTCGGTTTTTGTAAATCCTGCAAATTGGCTTCGCCCTGCATCTGCAAACTGCCCATGCCTTTAAACAGGGTGTTAAATTCAAACTGAGATTGACCGGTTGGGCGATATTCAGCCGAGTAGCTTAAGTCTGCAGGCGATTTGCCTTCAAGGTGGAGCATTAAGGCACCTTGGCTTTCCAGTGAATTATCCGCCAAGTTAAGGTGTGCATGGGTTGTGCCTTGCAACTGGTTGATCTGCCACTGCTTATTCAGCTTGGCTTTTAGCTGGTTAAATTGCGAGGCGAGTTGAATAGAGCTGTCATCCAGAGTGTCATTCCAGGTCAATTGATGTTCCGAATGCAAGCTGTAAGGCTCGCTCATCTCGACCGTTAGGTTTACCCGTTGTAAGTTACCGTGCGCGCGGGTGTTCATTTTTAGGGTTTCTAACCCCTTCAACACCTCTAAGTCTTCTAAGCCCTCTAAGCCTTTTAGCTCTCCTAAGTTCTCAAGCCCCGAGAGCGCCAACTCAAGCTCGGTGGTAAAGTTTGCAGCGTTAATTGCCTCAAATCGACTGTTGACTTGCAATTGATAGTCTTGATAATCGGCGGTGAAATTTTCCAGCGTCAAGGTCCGCGCTTGCCAGTGTAGACCACCGCTTAGCCGAGCCACTTCAATTGCTGGCTGGTCATCAAATTGCAGGCTGGCTTGCTGAATGTTGAGGTGATCCAGGTCTAACAGAATGTTATAAGTGTCCAGTTGCATTAAGAGCGCAAACGGTTCAAAAAAATTAAAAGGTTGAGTGGCGGGGGGCGATTCTGTTTCTGTGCTGATTAGTCTCAGCGTTGGCTTGTTCACCGTGAGTGTCTGTAGATGCAGATGGCGCTGAAACAGTGCCGATAAAGACCACTGCAATTCGATTTGATCAATCTGCAGTTCAACCGTTGGCGTGGTAAAACGTAGGTTATTCAGTCGCAAACCGTCGACCAGTTTCCCCTCAGCAGACTCAATTTGTAACTGCTTTTCAGTGAGGTTTTCCAAATACGGTAGAAGAGTGTTGGCCGTTTTCGGGTGCCATAACAGCAAGGCAAAAAGGAGGATGAGCAGAGAGGCGACCAGCACTACAACACTTAACAACCCCCATAGAATGCCTTTTAAGAGGCGCACACTCAGCCTAGGGGGTGGGGTATCTGAGGTGGCGGCATTCTGTTTAAAGGATCCGGCAACGTGCGCGTTAGAATCGGTTGAGTTGGGTGTCGGTTGGCTCATAGATCAAATCCTAGTGAGAAGTGAATCTGCCAAGGCTGTTCCACTTCGGATACCGGCCATGCGATGTCCAGCTTGGCCATGCCCACTGGCGTGTAACCCCGCAAACCCATGCCTGCACCGACTTTTAAATCGTACGAGGTTTGGTCATCAAACAGCTGGCCGGCATCGACAAACAATCCTAAACCAAAATACTGCGTCAGGCGGTAATCGGTTTCTAAAGAGCCTGTTACGCTGTTGCGCCCCCCTATAATGGAGCCGCCAACGTCCTCAACGCCAATGGATTCAAAGCCATAACCGCGTAAGCTTTCACCCCCTAAAAGTTGCAAGTAGCTGGCAGGAATCAACTGATCTTTGTCTGCAAACGTCAACGTTGAGCCAATTCGAGCTTGTAAACGCCAAAACTCCATCAACGAAAACACTCGACGGCTGCCCAGTTCGACTTGAATAAACTGCGAGTCTGATACCCAGTTGTCAATACTGATCCGCGCGGTAGCGTTGTTATGATAACCGGCCGTGGGATAGGCTTCGTTATTGACCCAGCGGTTTTTAACCGACGAGCCAATCAGTAGAGATTGAGTCGATTCCGAACGGCTTCTGCTGTAACGGAAATCCTCCGTTTCAAGAGAGATAAAGGGCGCAATCAGCCATTCTGGATTAATTTGATAGTGGTAGTCGGCGGTAATGGCTTTTAATGAGCGGTCTAGGTTGTCGGATTGGGTGGCGTCAAACTTAACCCCCATATTCCAATGCTGAACCGCTGGGCGTGTGCCGGGAATGCGGTAGTTAAACTTAAAGTTTTGGGCGTTTTGACCAAACAGACTGTCCACCTGATAGCTGTGGCCTTGTTGGTTAACCAAGCGGTTTTCAAAGCCAAACAGCACGCGCGCTCCAGTGTCCGTTCCATAGCCCAAACCGGCTTCGTAGCGATGCTTAAGGTTATCTTCCAGCTCAACATTAATCGGGATACGACGCTCTTGTTGGCCCGAATATTGTGGCGCGACGCGAATCAGTCCAAAGTATTGGCTGTCAATTAAGCCTTTTTGCAGCGCAAGAATGTTCGCTTGTCGGTAGGTATCCCCCGGTGCAAAGTCGAGATAGCGTCGCAAAAACTCATCACTCACCTGTTGACTGCCCTCAAACGTCACTTCACCAAATTGATAGGCGTTTTGAGTGTTGAGGTGAAGAGAAATGTCCACCGCATTCAGGTGGGGGTAAACTTTGAATTCACGTTGTGTGAACTCATAATCCATATAACCTTCATTGACCGCAATATTGGTTAAAGCGCTGACCGCGTCGGAGTAATCTTTATGCCTAAAAACTGCATTGGGCTTTAAGGACAGTTCAAACTTCTCAAATTGACGCCACGTCTCAAGTGATTGACCCGCGCCGGTCACCTGTAAATCAATGTCTCGAACGCGCACCGGCTCGCCGAGTTCAATGGTAAAAGTCGCGCGTGTAAGCTCCGGTTGACGTTCAAGCCGAGGTGAAATGCGCGGTGCATAATAACCTAACGCTTTGAGAATGTTGCGCAGTTCGTCGTCGGCTCTCTGATATAAAAAGTCTGTCTGTGCCGGGAATTCATCGCTTTTCAAGTGGCTCAGCGGGATCTCATTGACCAATCTTTCTGCCAGTTTTTGATCGCCATCTTTTCCAAGATCTATCACAACGTCGAGTTTTGCATTGAGTTTTAAGTTGGGTTTTACGTTCGGTTCAACCCCGTTTTCAATTGCATGTTCCGCACTGGCTGTCGAGTCGGCTTCAAGCGCGCTCGTTCTCGCAGACGATGGCTCGACCTCTGTCGTGAGAAGATCCGCGTGTGCGCTGAAAGAGAGCAGCAGAAAAAGTAGGAAAGCTTGCAGCTGTTTCATAGAAAAAAAGAGGTCTCATGAGGTTTTTGGTGGACAATACGACCGATATTTACCATGTTTAGGACTCTTAATAAGTTCAGATGTATGAGTCTGGACAATGACCGTCGAGCATCCCTTGTGGCAGAGGTTAAAAGAGAAAAAAATCTCTCAGAATTCGAACGCTTAAAAGCATTCATTCTACCAAATACTCTGGCGTTTACGCTGCATATTACTTGTGTTTTTAAAGGCTTAAGTAGAAATACGTTATATTTGGGGTATACAAAAAGCGACCAGGCCTGGTGAAATCTAAAGTTGAACTACTTAAGACAAATAAACCAATCCAACGTAAAATATAAAGAATTTAGGTCAAGAATCAGGAAGTATTATGTCTAATGTGGTTGTGTGTGCGCTGTACAAATTTGTCACACTGGAAGATTACCCAGAAATAAAGACGCCTCTGCTCCATTTTATGCTGGAGCAAAATGTGCGCGGCACCTTATTACTGGCACACGAAGGGATCAACGGCACGGTTGCCGGTTCTCGTAAGGCGATTAACGCCTTGCTGGAGTTTCTGCAGAGTGATGAACGTCTTGCCGACGTGAGTTTTAAAGAGTCCTTTGTGGATGAAATGCCATTTTTACGCACTCGAGTAAAACTGAAAAAAGAAATTGTCACCATGGGAGTCGAGGGCATAGACCCCCAGCGCGTGGTCGGCACCTACGTCAAGCCCAACGATTGGAATGCGTTAATCAGCAATCCAGAGGTCACGCTGGTGGATACGCGTAATGAGTATGAGGTGCAGGTGGGAACGTTTAAAAATGCTTTAAACCCGAGCACTGACAGTTTTCGCGAATTCCCTCAATATGTAAAAGAAAACCTAGACCCAGCCAAAAACAAAAAAGTTGCCATGTTCTGTACCGGCGGAATTCGTTGCGAAAAATCCACTGCCTACTTAAAAGAACAAGGGTTTGAAGAGGTTTATCACCTGGAAGGCGGCATTTTAAAATATTTAGAAGACGTGCCAGAGCAGGATTCATTGTGGCAGGGCGAGTGTTTCGTATTTGATGAGCGTGTCACCGTCAATCATGCCTTAGAAAGAGGCAACTATGATCTATGCAACGGCTGCCGATTGCCGATAACTGAGCTCGATAAATTAAGTGAACACTACCAACTGGGCGTGAGTTGTCCCCACTGTTTTGAGACCACCACGCCTGAACAAAAAGCCCGCTTTGAAGAGCGTCAAAGACAGATGACACTGGCCGAGGAACGCGGTGAACAGCACATTGGTTCGGACATGGCTTCAAAGATTGCCGAGAATAAAGATAAAAAAAGACAGCTGCGAGCAGAACAGCGTCAAGCCTCTCTTAAAAAACAGCACCGATAAGTTTTTCGATTTTTTCTGAGCGGTGCGAATTCAAGAAACCCACCAGGCCTGCTGGGGTTGGATGGTGAACCCTTTAGTTTAATAAAGGGGGATGAGAGCGACGAATAAACTGCTCAAACGCTTCAGCGGTTAAGGGTTTTGAGAAAAGATAGCCTTGAATATAATCACAATTAAGGGCTGTTAAAAATTCTAGTTGCTCTTGGCTATCGACTCCTTCGGCAACGGTTTCAAGGTTTAGGCTGTGTGCTAAAGCGATCGTGGCTCGCACAATATGTTCATCAGACCCTTCGCCACCAATGCCAATAATAAAACTTCGGTCTATTTTTAACTGATGGGCGTTTATTGCTTTTAAATAGCTCATGGAAGAGTAGCCCGTACCAAAGTCATCAATCGAGAGACTAATGCCTGATTTTTTAAGCAGCATTAAATTTTTCATGACTCTGTCTGAGCTCGCCATTAGGGTCGTTTCTGTAATTTCTACACACAACTGGTCTACGGATAGACCGTAATCTTGCATCATGTTTAGCAGGCGTTCAGCGAAGGTGCCTCTCGCCAGCTGAACCGTAGAGATATTCATAGAAATTATGCCAAAGTTAACTCCCCGACGATTCCATTCGGCCATTTGCTGAAATAAGTTTTTCATTAGCCAGATACCGACTTCTAAAATTTGACCAGTTTCTTCGGCGAGAGTTATAAACTCCGAAGGGCAGACCCATTCACCTTCCGTTATTTCCCAACGCATCAGCGCTTCAGCACCGTATATTTGGCCGGTGGCGATCTCAACTTGTGGTTGGAAGCGCAGGCTGAATGCTTTGTCTGAATTTACAGCAACTTCGATCTGTTGTTGCAGGTAAACACGCCTTTTGATGAGTGCGTCCATGGCCTCATCGAAAAAACGGAAGGTGTTTCTGCCAGCGTGTTTAGCCCGGTACATGGCGATGTCGGCTTGGCGTAGCATGGTAGACGCATCAGAGGTTTTGCTATTACCGGTTGATACCCCTGCACTGCACGTAATGTTGAAAACGCCATCTTTATAATAAAAAGGATTGGTCACCGCCATAACCACTGAGCTGGTAAAGCTGGTTAACTGCTCTTGGCTCTTAACTTTTTTAACCAAAATTGCAAACTCGTCGCCGCCCAATCTTGCTAATAAATAGTTTTCATTCATCAAACTTTGTAAGTTAGAACCTGCATGAATTAAGAGTGCATCACCGGCAGCATGGCCCATAGTGTCGTTAATGTCTTTAAAACGGTCGAGATCAAGGAAAATAACGGCGATCTCTGTTTGGCCTGAGTTTGCGATGAGTTGGTGTAGATGGCGTTCAAAATAACGTCGATTAGGCAAGTCCGTTAACGAATCATGGTCGGCTAAGTAAAGGGCTTTTTGCTCTGCATTTTTGCGCGCTGTTACGTCTTCATGCACGGCAACAAAATGTTCTATATTGTTTTTTTCATCTAAAATGGGCGTTATGGTTTGTTCAACGATTAGAGTGTAGCCTTCTTTATGGCGGTTGACGATCTCTCCCCTCCAGCTTTTGCCCGATAAAATCGTCGACCACAATACATGGTAAAAGTGTTCTTCTTGATGACCTGAATTTAAAATTCTAGGGTTTTTACCCTGCACTTCTTCAAAAGAATAGCCTGTAAGCTGTGTAAATGCTTTGTTTATCCAGTGAATGTTGCCTTGTAGATTGGTAATGAAAACAGCATTAGCGGTGCTTCGAATGGCGGTGCTTAATAAATGAATATCCCCTTCTGCCTTGAAGCGCTTTTCACGTAAAGCGGCGATAACTAAAGCAATGCCAATCGTAAATAACGAAATAATAAGTAAAAACAAACGCATCATTTTTTCATCATGATGCCAAGCAGAAAGTGCCGCGGCCTCGTCAGAAACCAGCACCACAATGGTAGGCAGTAATGAAGTTGAACGATAAGTAACAAGGTAGTTTTGATCTTTTATATTGATACGATACTGACCCCAGCTTTTCTCTTTTACGCGTTTTAAAATATCGGATTTACTCGGCTCAATGCTGTTTGAGGCCAAGAGTTTTTCACCATCGTAACGATACAAGTGAATATAAGAAGCAAAAGAGTCTGTAATGCTGGCAAATAAATTATAAAAATACTGTGGGTTTATTGAAGCAAGCAAAACGTGGGCTAATTCGCCATGAGTATCGTGCACCGGCACACAAAAGGGAATGTAGGTATGAGCAGACTCTTCTGCAAAAGGGTCATTGGGGTAACGGCCTTGTCGCGGTGTCTCAATGACATACTCTATTAAGGGGGTATTATTCAACGTATCAAGGCAGGCATAAGTGGCTTTACTGCCTTTGCTTTTGGTGACGGAGGCCACGACCGTACCGTCTGGCTTCAGTACATCTACGGCTCTTAACTGCGGGGATATGCGCAACTGCTCTCGCAATATATTGTTAATGTCTGAATTTAAATCTTGCTGGGGAATGCTTTCTGCTAAAGCTTGCATTGAGCTGTTTACGGATTGAAACGAGCGGATAAGCGTGTCTTCCAGCGCATGCAGCAAGACTCCGTTACTTGTCTCTTGCTCAGTCAAGCTTCTCGCAACACCTTGTGTGGCGGTATACTGAAGCAACAGCCAAAAGCAGAGCAAAATTGACAGAGTTGTCAGCAAAACCCACTTTTGTCGAGAAGCGATGTTTTTGAGTCGTAATGCGAGTTTTGATAGCACTGGTTAACAG
>CAZVPH010000087.1:0-7304 GCA_964628125.1 uncultured Thiosulfatimonas sp.
ATTCACCCCTCAAAAGTACACTTTGACTGTAAGAATGCAGGGCAATGCCGGAATTCAGGGCATTATCGCCTCTCGTATTGGTGAACAATATGGCCTGCCGACGATTGCCATGACCGATTTGGAAGGTGGTTTTATTGCTGGCAGTGGCCGTGGAATAGTCGCTTCAGTGGATTTAAGAGAGGCATTTCAGTGGATGTCAGAACAACATGCCGACCTGTTTATTTCAATGGGCGGTCACGCCGGCGCTGCCGGTTGCATGATTCCGGTTGAGAATTTCGATGCCTTTACCGAATTGTTTGAACAGGCCATTAAAAATCAATTAGGCGACGAAGCTCCGACGCCCATCATTGAAACCGACGGTCCTTTACAAGGCTGGCAACTGACACCCGCTTTAATTGAAGAACTAAAAGCCTTAGAACCTTATGGCAGAGAGTGGCCTAAACCTTTGTTTTCCGGTCAGTTTACGGTCAGTGAAGTCAAGGCAGTGGGCCAAACTAAAACCCACCTCTCTTTTAAACTGATGCGCGACGATAAACAATTGATTACCGCGATCTATTTTAATGCTAAGCCGTCTGAGCAAGCACTCGACCCTTTTTTAAAAGGGGATTTAATTGAGTGCGTTTATCAACCTGGCTTAAACACCTATTACGGCCGGACTACTTTACAGTTGCGATTAGTCACCGCGCGAACGGTTTAGCTTAAAATGTTTAACGTCAAATGTTTCCAAGCACTTAACCTAAAACACCTAACTTAAAACGCCTAGCCATGGACGTGTAAAGAGAGCCGGTGCAAAGGACTGCCGGTTCTCCAAAAACCAGCAGGCCTGGTCACTCTCTCTTCTCACTAGGAATTGTCTCAGGCTTTTTATTCAAATCTACTGCATTCAGTTCAATCACGTTAATAAACACCTCACCTTTTTTTACCATGCCCAACGTGTGTCGTGCGATAGTTTCAACCGATGAGATGTCCGACTGTAGTTTAGTAACTTCCTCGACCAGCTGCGCATTTACCAGCCGCTGTTCTTCTAGTGAAATCTCGAGTGTCTTCAACTGTTCCTGTAACGCAAAAAGCTCGCCCAGCCCTCCATCAGAGGACAATAAGCGAGCTTGCAGAATCAGAATAAGGAAGGCCAATCCAAGATAAATCTTTTTCACGGAACTTTCCTTTACCGGTTTTTGGCTTTAAATTACTTCTTCAAGTTATAAAAAGCGTCCATGCCTGGGTAGACTGCGTCTGCACCAAGCGCTTCTTCAATGCGGATCAATGCATTGTATTTAGCCACTCGGTCAGTACGCGAAAGTGAACCTGTCTTGATTTGTCCCGCTCCAGTAGCCACCGCGATGTCGGCGATGACGGTATCTTCTGTTTCACCTGAACGGTGGGAAATTACAGCAGTATAACCGGCTTCTTTCGCCATACGTATGGCTTCAAACGTCTCTGTTAAGGTACCGATTTGGTTAATCTTAATTAAGATTGAGTTCGCAATTTTCTTATCAATTCCCTCTTGCAAAATCTTAGGGTTTGTCACAAACAGGTCATCGCCAACAATCTGTAAACGGTGGCCGTCTTTCTCTGTTTGATATTTAAAACCATCCCAGTCAGACTCATCCAGGCCATCTTCAATCGAAATAATAGGGTATTTATCCACCCAGCTAGACAATAAATCCACCATCTCTTTTGAACTTAAAGTTCTGTCTTCAGACCCTAGGTAGTACACTCCATCTTTATACAGCTCAGATGAGGCAGCGTCCATGGCAATCATAATGTCTTTGCCAGCAACGTAACCTGCGTTTTCAATCGCTTCAAGAATCACGGTAATCGCTTCTTCGTTTGACTTGAGGTCCGGTGCAAAACCACCCTCATCACCGACGGTTGTGTTGTAACCTTTTTTGCTTAGGACTGACTTAAGCTCGTGAAAAATTTCAGCACCGTAACGAATCGCTTCAGAAATGCTCGGAGCGCCGACAGGAACGATCATGAACTCTTGGAAATCGACCGAGTTGTCTGCGTGTTCACCGCCGTTAATAATGTTCATCATCGGAACCGGCATTTTATAATCATCTGTTTTCAAGTACGCAAATAGTGGCAGGCCTTTTGAAGCCGCTGCCGCTTGTGCGGTAGCGATGGAGACCGCTAAAATTGCGTTAGCGCCTAAACGTGCTTTATTATGTGTGCCATCAAGGTCAATCATAATCTGGTCGATCGCCGCTTGGTTGGTTGCATCTTGACCCAATAACGCTGTCTTAATGTCATTTTTGATATTGTTAACCGCGGTTAAAACGCCTTTTCCACCGTAACGAGATTTATCGCCATCACGTAGCTCAATCGCTTCACGAGAACCTGTGGATGCACCGGATGGAGAGATGCCACGACCAAAAGAACCATCTTCAAGGATGACATCTGCTTCAACCGTTGGGTTACCACGTGAGTCGATGACTTCACGTGCTTTAATATCTTTAATTAATGACGACATAGTTAATTTCCTTTTAAACGTATAAATGCTAAAAACTGTATTTTTAATTGTTTTTTTTGTGTTAATTAAGGCGCAGATGCGCCTAGACTCTTGAAAGCTTTAAGGAGTGTTGAAGGCATTAAACGCTCTAACCTCTTAAACTGTCTTCTATAAAACCGTGCTGTTTGACGACATCATCCAATGCTTTCATCGTCTCAAGCAAAGGCTTTAAATTGCCCAGTGGCCACATATTCGGCCCGTCGCTTAAGGCTTGGTCTGGATTTGGATGAGTTTCCATAAAAATACCGGACACGCCAGCGGCGATGGCAGCACGTGCTAACACCGGCACCATTTCACGCTGGCCGCCTGATGTAGTTCCTTGCCCACCAGGTTGTTGCACTGAGTGCGTGGCATCAAATACCACCGGGCATCCTGTGCTGCGCATAGACGCTAAGCCGCGCATATCCGAGACCAGTGTGTTGTAACCAAACGAGGTACCTCGATCACAGACCATGATATATTCATTACCGACTTCGCGTGCCTTAGCCACGACCTGATCCATATCCCAAGGCGCTTGAAACTGGCCTTTTTTGATATTAACGGGAATGCCTTGACGACAGACGTTTTGAATAAAGTTGGTTTGACGTACTAAAAATGCTGGTGTTTGCATCACATCCACCACTGAGGCAACCTCGTCTAATGGCGAATCTTCATGCACGTCGGTTAAGACAAAAACGCCAATTTCATCTTTAACTTTCTGCAAGATACGCAACCCCTCTTCGACGCCTAAGCCACGAAAACTCGCCGTTGAAGAGCGGTTGGCTTTGTCGTAAGAAGATTTATAAATAAAAGGGATGCCTAACGCGTCAGTCATCTCTTTTAGCTGCCCTGCGGTATCCAGAGCCATCTGCTCCGACTCAATCACACAAGGGCCTGCTATTAGAAAAAGAGGTTGATCAATGCCGACCTTAAAGTTACATAATTTCATGATGTTATTTGTTCCTTACTGTTTTTGCCCTGTGTCGTTGCCACTGGTTTTATAACTTTTTTAGAGCGGTTTTTTATAACGGCTTCCTATAACGATAAGCAGCTTCAACGAACGCCGTAAACAAGGGGTGGCCTTTGCGCGGAGTCGATGTAAATTCTGGGTGAAATTGACAAGCAACAAACCAAGGGTGATCTGCTATCTCGACAGTTTCAACTAAATTACCTTCTTTTGAGTGTCCGGAGAAGAGTAATCCGGCTGCTTCCAGTTTCGCGACATAACCATTATTGACTTCGTAACGATGTCTATGACGCTCACGAATCTCATCTGAACCATAAGCGGCTCTGATTTTAGAGCCTGCGGTTAAGATGCAGTTTTGACCGCCTAATCGCATAGTACCACCAAGATCGTCGGTTTCATCTCTTTCGATCTTATCACCATTTTCATCGGTCCATTCGGTGATCAATGCGACAATGGGATGCGGCGTATCAGGGTTAAGTTCGGTGCTGTGCGCATCGACCAGGCCTGCCACATTACGTGCATACTCGACCACGGCCATCTGCATCCCTAGGCAGATACCAAGGTAAGGAATTTTGTTTTCGCGCGCGTATCGAATCGCTGCAATCTTACCTTCAACACCACGCTCACCAAAACCGCCCGGCACCAAAATGGCGTCTTTGTCTTTAAGAACACCTAGATCCGTCGCCTCAAGCTCTTCGGAATCGATATAGTCGATATTAACGCGCGTATTGGTATGAATACCGGCATGGATAAGAGACTCTATGAGCGACTTATAAGCTTCTGTTAAATCAACATACTTACCGACCATCGCAATCTCGACCGATTTTTCAGGATTAAGTTGCGCTTTTACGACTGCGTCCCAGTCACTCAGATCAATTTCATTGCACTCGATGTTCAGGCGTTCGATCACTAAGTCATCCAACCCTTGTTCATGCAGCATACGGGGAACCGAATAAATGGTGTCCGCATCCAGTGAGTTAATGACCGCCCTCTCTTCTACATTGGTGAAAAGTGAAATCTTACGCTTTTCACTCTCCTGCAACGGAATTTCAGAACGACAGACTAAAACATCAGGTTGAATACCAATCGAGCGCAACTCTTTAACGGAGTGTTGAGTTGGCTTGGTTTTCACTTCACCCGCGGCCGCGATGTAGGGCAGCAAGGTAAGGTGCATAAACAATGAACGACTGCGCCCAACCTCTAGACTCAGCTGTCGAATCGCTTCTAAAAAAGGCAGAGATTCTATATCGCCAACGGTTCCGCCGACCTCGACCAAGACGACATCAAAACCGATGGCAGCGTTCAATATGCGCTGTTTTATCTCATCGGTAATGTGCGGGATAATTTGTACGGTACCGCCGAGGTAATCCCCGCGACGCTCATTGCGGATAACGGTTTCATATACCTGGCCTGCCGAAAAACTGTTCAGACGGGTAAAGTGACGCTCAACAAAACGCTCATAATGCCCTAAGTCCAGGTCGGTTTCAGCGCCGTCGTCGGTTACAAAGACCTCACCATGTTGAAGCGGACTCATGGTTCCAGGGTCAACATTAATATAGGGATCCATTTTGAGCATACTGACTTTAAGGCCTCTCGCCTCAAGCAACGCACCCAAAGAAGCTGCCGCAATTCCTTTACCAAGAGAGGAAACTACACCACCTGTTACAAAAATAAAATTAGTCATTTATCACACTTTATTGAACGTTTAGAAGCCGAAGGTTTTCGAGTAATCAGAATGGGAGGAGATTATAGTCTAAAACCTGACTGCCAGCAATGTAATTTATTGTTAAACCAGGCCTGGAAGACGTGAGAAGTTCACGCTTTATCCTAAAGATTTAAAGAGAAGTACCACGCAATCCTTTCAAACTTATCACCTGTATTTGCGGCGCCCTAAGATCATTAGAAAACGTGATTAAGGTCAATTGAGTAAGCCAATAAGCTGCCAAAAAAGCAGCTTAGAGACTTTAATTTTAATGTATCCACTGCTGGTCACTTGTTGATCTAAAGCAACCGTTGAAACCGTTTTAGCCATATCAAGCCGCTGCAGACAATTAGCACACCCCAAGACAGCGATTAATTTACCGTTTAGAAACAGCCCTGGCCAAACAGCTCTCTCCCAGACAGGTATCGCGATTTTTTGAAAGTAGTTTTTTAGCTTTTTCCTATTTAAATCATCTTCTTGAGAGAGCGGTCTAACGTGGATTAAATGTAGCTTTGAGTAGCACTCTTTAGGCAAGTTTAACTCATAAAAACCGCCATGCCTGTGATCATCTTGGGAAGAAAGCTTTAAACTCTCACCCTGCATCTCTCGACTCTCTATCTGATCTTCAGCCTTACTCGCTGATCTGGTTGTCGCCACATCCTCGAAAGCAGCGGCTTGCAAAAAGTCGACTAAGCCACCAATAAAAGGCTGAGCGGAACCGGTCAAGTAATAGAGTTTACTCTGATAAAAAGCCAACTCTCCGCTAGAAGTTTGGTACGAGAAAGCGCTATTACGACTCACACTTTTAGCCACTAAAACCGATTGAATCCACCCATAATGCTTGGCGGAGAGCGGCTGAACTCCTTTTTTAGAAAACCACCGCCGAATGATGTTTTTTTGCTCAATCCAATCCAAATCGTCAAACAACTTTAGGTCTAAAAAATAACGATTTACAGTGTGCCGACGTAAGACTCGATCCGCCATTCGATCAAGCAATAACAGAGCTTCAGACAGATTTTGCGCGCTGCGTGCGATGGTCGTCTCGCAATTTGGCCACTGTGCTTGCAGAGCCGGCAAGACTTCATGGCGTACAGCATTGCGTTTAAAATCGAGCGCACTGTTTGTGGGGTCTTCTACCCAGTCTAGCTGAAAATAATCAGCGTAAGCCACCAATTTTTTATAGGCGATCGTGAGCAAAGGTCGAAGATGTCGTACAGAACCCAGTTTATGCGAAAGCTTTTTTTCATAAGGCATCGCTGCAAGCCCAACGACCCCCGACCCGCGCGCTAAATTAAGCAGAACGGTTTCAGCCTGGTCGCGTTGATGGTGCCCGGTGACCAAAATATCATCCGCTGCAGTAAGCCGTTGAGCAAGTGCTTGATAGCGACGTTTTCTGGCAACCGCTTCGATGCCTTTTCTCTGAGTCTCTTCAATCGTGACCGCGGTGAATTCAAACGGCACATTCAACCGCATACAGGTCTGGTGACAATGGGCTTTCCACTCCAGAGAAACTGCCTGCAACCCATGGTCAATATAGTGCGCATACAAGCGGCCTTTAAGAACTTGCGCTAAAGGGTGTTGAGAGAAAAGATGCAATAACACAGTCGAGTCAAGGCCGCCACTGAAAGCAACACTGATAGTTGCTTGTGGCGATGTCTGTGCGATAAAGTGCTTTAGGGCATCGGTAAAGTCACCTAGGTGTTCTGGAAGATCGTTAAAGGTGGGGGTTATAGGCAGCATTGGATAGGAGAAGAAGTTCGGTAGATTGAGCAGAGTAAGCCAGATAAACCACAAGAAGCAGTCCAAAGACTGTGAGAGAAACTTGGCTTGGAGGCGTTAAAAAAACGCCCAAAAGCCAAAGTACATAATAATTTAAACAGCTTCTTAGGCTTAAGCTTAAACAGATTGGAGAACTGGCTTTGGCGGCAATGCAAGCCACAACCCGCTTCTAGTGCCTTCAAACTTGTCTGTTGACAAGGAGTCAGAACACGCCTAAGGCTCAAGACTGAGCCTAGAGAAAAGCGTTTAAGAGAGGTCGAAATTGCCGTAATCCATATATCGCTGGTAACGTGACTCGACCAAAACGTCCACAGGAATCTCTTTTAAACTGTTTAACTGAGCAATTAAGGCGCTCTTTAGGTTGG
>CAZVPH010000088.1:0-7297 GCA_964628125.1 uncultured Thiosulfatimonas sp.
TAGCACGCCGTAAACACAACAAAGTATTAAAGCAAGCGAAAGGTTATTACGGTGCTCGTAGTAAAGTATTCCGTGTTGCTAAGCAAGCGGTTATTAAAGCCGGCCAGTATGCGTACCGTGACCGTCGCACCAAAAAACGTCAGTTTAGACGTCTTTGGATTGCACGTATCAACGCAGCAGCCCGTATGAATGGAATGACGTACAGTCGTTTTATCAACGGACTGAACATTGCCGAGATTGCAGTTGACCGTAAGGTTCTTGCAGACATTGCTGTCCATGACGCAGCTGCTTTTACTGTTTTCGCTGAAAAAGCTAAAGCAGCATTAGTGTAAAGAAAATAGGCTAGGGCAACCTAGGCTACATTCTTATTTAGGGGACTTCGGTCCCCTATTTTTTTACAGATTCCTGCGATACTCAATGCACACCTCCTCGTTTAAATAATGATTAAAGATTTTATGGCCGCGCTGTTTTGATGACATTCGCTCTGCCGTGCAATGTTTAATACTTATTAAATCCTTTTTGGGACACTGATTACTATGCAACAACAACTTCAAACAATCCTTTTAAAAGCTCAGCAAGCGGTTGAAACGGTGACTGACTTGGCTAAATTAGACGAACTTCGTGTTCAGTTTTTAGGCAAAAAAGGTGAGCTAACCGATATGATGAAAATGTTGGGCAAACTCTCAAATGAAGAGCGTCCAAAAGCGGGGCAAATTATTAACGAAGCCAAGCAAGCGGTGCAAGGGATTCTTAATGCCAAAAAAAGAGAGTTGGACGATGCCAAATTAGCCAAGCAACTTTCTGAGGAGACTATAGATGTCACCTTGCCCGGACGCGATCTTGATCTGGGCGGATTACATCCCGTCACACGCACGCTGACTCGAATTGAAACACTGTTTTCAAAAGCCGGTTTTGACATTGAAACAGGACCTGAAATTGAAGATGATTGGCATAACTTTGAAGCTTTAAACATTCCAGAAACCCATCCAGCGCGTGCGATGCACGACACTTTCTACATCAATGAGAATACGGTTCTTAGAACACACACCTCGGGTGTTCAGATTCGAACTATGGAAAATAAAAAGCCGCCCTTGCGTTTTATTGCACCAGGACGAGTCTACCGATGCGACTCGGATCAAACGCACACGCCCATGTTTCACCAAATCGAAGGTTTGATTATTGAAAAAAATGCCAGTTTTGCACAATTACGTGCACTGTTAATTGAGTTTCTACGTGAGTTTTTTGAAGATGAAAATCTTGAAACGCGTTTTAGACCCTCTTACTTCCCTTTCACAGAACCGTCAGCAGAGGTGGACATTGCGACCAATCTGTTTGGTGACGGTCGCTGGATAGAGGTATTAGGTTGTGGCATGGTGCATCCAAATGTATTGCAGAATGTTGGCATTGATCCAGAAGAGTACACTGGATTAGCGTTTGGTTTGGGTGTCGAACGTCTAGCGATGTTGCGTTACAACGTCAAAGACTTACGTCAGTTTTTTGAAAACGATCTGCGTTTTTTACAACAGTTTAAATAACCAGGCCTGCTGCAACACGCTTACGAAACTTGGGTTCAAGAGATAAAGAATTATGAAATTTAGTGAAAATTGGTTAAGAGAGTGGGTTAATCCTCAGTGGGAGACCGACGTATTATCTGAAAAATTAAGCCTAGCAGGCTTGGAAATTGATGGTGCTGAAGCCGTTGCTGGTGCGTTTACGAACGTAGTGGTGGGTCAAGTTCTTTCGATTGAGAAGCACCCCGACGCCGACAAGCTGAACGTCACACAAGTGGATGTGGGCGAGGCGGAACCACTGCAAATTGTTTGCGGAGCAAGCAACGTCACCGTCGGTATGAAAGCGTGTTGTGCCAAAGTCGGTGCCGTTCTGCCGGGTGATTTTAAGATTAAAAAAGCCAAATTACGTGGTGTGCCCTCCAATGGAATGCTGTGCGGTGCGACTGAAATAGGCTTAGCAGACGATGGTGTCGATGGCTTATTTGTGCTGGACGACGATGCGCCTATTGGGCAAGACATTCGCAGCTATCTTGCCTTAAATGATATGAGCATTGAGGTCGATTTAACGCCGAACCGTGCCGACTGTTTCAGTGTGCAAGGTATCGCCCGTGATCTGCATGCCATCAGTGGTGCACCTTTCACGCAACCGTTTGAACTTAAAGAGATGTCCGGTTCGTCCGAGTGCGCTCAAGCAGTAAAAGTCTCCCAGCCCCAGGCCTGCCCAAAATACCTAGGCTGTGTGGTGACAAACTTTAACACTGACGCCACAACCCCACGTTGGATGGTGCAGAAACTAGAGCGTTCCGGATTGCGTCCTTTGAGTCTTGTGGTCGATATCACTAACTACGTGCTAATGGAACTGGGTCAACCCATGCATGCGTTTGACTTGGCCAAAATTCAGGGTACTGTCCAGGTGCGCTTGGCAAATGTAGGTGAAACACTCACGACATTGGACGACAAAAAACTAACGCTTAAGCCAGACACTTTGGTCATCGCCGATGACTCAGGCGCGATCGCTTTAGCAGGTGTTATGGGAGGCTTAGCAACGTCCGTAACCGACGAGACCACGGCGATATTTTTTGAAAGCGCGCACTTCTCACGTGCTGCCATTACAGGTAAGGCGCGCCAGTACGGACTGCATACGGATTCATCGATGCGCTTTGAGCGTGGCGTGGATCCTATGCTGCCAGAGAAAGCGCTAAACCGTGCCTTGCAGTTGTTCATCGACATTGCCGGTGGCACAATCAGTGCTTTTAGTCGTACAGTTTCAGACACGGATTTACCGAAAGCTGCTGTAATTGAACTGCGTCGTGAGAGCATAAAGAGACGTTTAGGCGTTGAGGTCTCAGACGCTCAAGTTGTGGATATTTTTAAGTTGTTAGGCTTTGGCATCACTGAAACAGCTGCGGGCTGGTGCTTGACTGCACCCAGCTATCGTTTTGACATGGCGATTGAAGTGGATCTCATCGAAGAGATTGGACGAATTTTTGGCTACAACAATCTTCCTGAAACCCCTCTTTTAGCGCCCATGACGCTGAACCCACTTCCGGGGAAGCGCCAGTCTTTAATGGCACTGAAAACAGCGCTAGTGCAACGTGGTTTCAACGAGGTGATTACCTACAGCTTTGTTGAAGAGGATAAGCAAAAACGATTGGAACCAGAGCTGCCTTACCTTGTGTTACAGAATCCAATTTCTGACGACATGAAAGCGATGCGTACTAGCTTGTTCCCCGGTCTTTTGCAAACGGTTGCTTATAACCAGAATCGTCAACAACCGCGAGTTCGTATTTTTGAAACCGGCCTAGTGTTCTATAAAAATGACAAGGATCCAACCGGAACAGGGGCAACTCAAGTGCCAATGATTGGTGGCGTTATCACAGGACAGATAGCAGCGTCAGGTTGGGATAAAACAGAACGTCCAGTTGATTTTTACGACCTAAAAGGCGATGTTGAAACCCTAATCCAAATGAGCCATCAACGAGATAGTATTCGTTTTGAAGCTTGCGAACATCCAGCCTTGCATCCAGGCCAATCAGCTCGAATGGTTGTAGAAGGAGAAGAGGTTGGCATAATGGGGCAGCTGCACCCAAGCTTATTGAAAAGTATGGACGTCAGTGGCCATGTTTATCTGTTCCAAATCCGTCAAGATGCTTTAATGACCTTAAAAGTTCCCTGCGCACAACCGATCTCTAAATACCCTGAAGTGCAGCGAGATTTAGCGTTTGTAGTGGAAGAATCAGTCTCTTCTCAATCTCTAATTGACGCGGTTTTCTCAGTTGATTCGGACATTTTAACCGCGGTCGAACTGTTTGATGTCTACAGAGGTCAAGGAGTTGAGTCGAATCAAAAAAGCATCGCTTTAACGATGAGGGTTCAACACGCGGAACGCACGCTTCAAGATGAAGAAGTCGATGCTTTAGTCGTAAATGTTTTAAAAGCCGCTAAGTTAGCGGTCAATGCAGAATTAAGATAAATCGGCTGTTTAAATAACAGGCCGAGCAGAAAGAGATAGGAAACAAGAATGACGTTAACAAAAGCGGACATTGCTCAGAAGTTGTCAGACACTTTTGGGTTTAATAAAAGAGAATCTAAAGAGTTGGTAGAACAGTTCTTTGATGAGTTAAGTGATGTGTTGGTCTCAGGTGAGCAGATCAAACTCTCTGGTTTTGGTAACTTTGAACTGCGTGATAAAGCGTCACGTCCAGGGCGTAATCCGAGAACCGGAGAAGATGTGCCCATTTCAGCAAGAAGAGTGGTAACATTTAAGCCTGGTCAAAAACTGCGCGCGCAAATAGATAATCATGGCAAAGTCTAATAATCAACCGAACACACCGTCACAACTTGAGATTGAGTTGCCGGATAAAAAATACTTCACCATTGGTGAAGTTGCAGAGCTTTGTCAGCTAAAAACGCACGTATTGCGCTATTGGGAACAAGTATTTCCTCAACTTGAACCCAGTAAACGCAGTGGTCGTCGTTACTATCAGCGTGCCGACGTCGAGTTGGTACTGGAGATAAAGTCCTTGCTGCACGAGCAGGGTTTTACGATTCCCGGTGCTAAGGTCAGACTGTCGGCTAAACTGCCGAAAGGTGCAGTGAATGTAAACGATACTACGCTGCTAGCAGAGCAAAAGTCGGCCATTGAACTGTTGCAGACTATGAAAAGTGAGCTGTTGCAGTTTCGAAAGTACATTCAAGAGCGCTTTTAACTCAAAAGCGCTTAAAAGATTTTATTTACCTCTGAAACCGCGCTATAATAAGCGCCGTGCTTGGGTTCAACCCTTTCATCATATCTATTCGGGGTGTAGCGCAGCTTGGTAGCGCACTTGTCTGGGGGACAAGTGGTCGTAGGTTCAAATCCTATCACTCCGACCATTTTTATTCTTATTATCGTATTACCCTTTTACCTGACGTAGACTCTTTCTGTAACAAGCTCTAATTCCGCAACCAAAAAACTCACCATTACTTCACAACTCCACCATTCCAGCACTTTATTTTAAACGTAGCCGTTTACACATCCGATTATATAATTTCTAAAATCACTGCTATTTGTGGTTTATCCGTCTCCGCGTGGCGCAATTTATGCCAAGCGACACTTCTAACTTGATTCTGCTTTAAAGCTCGCTCTCTGTATGTGTCCTGTGCATGTGTTTTTTAAGCCGTAAAGATTAAACCACCTGTTTTGAGTCGTTTAAATTAAAATCGTGTTCACTGTGCGTTTAGGTACAGACGCAACTCCCTCGCACTTTTTCTTAAAAAACCGTACTGGGTGACCAGGCCTGTCAGTAATAGCAAACCGATGCCACTGACGAGGCTTATGAGCCATAAGTTGAGATCTAAACTAACACTGATATTAAGCACATAATGACTGATGAGCGCACTGGCAATCTGTGCAAAGGTTGCGGCCAGGAGTCCTGCCACAGCGCCTAAAAGTGCAAACTCTGTTAAACCAATTTTAATGATCTCTTTGTTTTGTGCGCCTAAAGTTCTTAAGAGAATCCAACTCTGGACTCGACTTTGTTGACTCGCCAGTGTGGCGGTAAACAACACCGCAATGCTGGCCAACAGGGTAAACAGATAGAGTCCGGAGACCGCCCAGCTGGCTTGGCGCATAATGTCCTGAATCTGTTGCATGATTTGCCTTACATCAATCAAAAGAACCCCAGGGGTCGTTTTAGCGAACGACTGGGTGAGTTGTGTGGTCAAGGCGCCCTGTGTTGGAATGGATTCAACAATGGTTGGTTCGGGCAGATAAAAGTTGCTGATATAAGAGTAAGCGAAGGTTCGTTCCGCGACAGGCTCTAAGATAAAAAAGAAGTTTAGCTGAAAACTCTGCCACTCAACTTTGCGCAATTGACTGACTTGGTAGTCGAATTGTTGGCCGGCAAAGTTAAAACTTAAGGTATCGCCCAGTTGAATATTAAACAACTCTGCGATACTGGTTTCGACAGAAACAGCAGGAAGTGTTAGCTGATCTTTGTCCATCTCTGCAGCAATGCTATTGTGTTCAGGCGCATCGGCAAGCAGTGCGATGTTCGCTTCACGTTCAAGCATTCTACGAGCACGATCATTTTGCTGTTCACTGGCGACCAGGGGGGTTCGGTTAATGGCGCTCAGGCGGCCACGAGACATCGGCACCAACGTCGGATTGAGCTGTTGCTGTGCCAAAAGTTCAGTCACCTCGGTTTTTTGATCCGGTTGAATGTTCATAATAAAAGTGTTGGGTGTGTGAGCGGGCAGAGAGGCTTGCCAGTTTTGCAACAGATCTTGGCGTACAAAGCTCATCAGCATCAACACAAACAACACTAAGCCAACAGAAACCAGTTGAATTCTGACCAGGCCTGGTTCTTTTACTAGGTTAGAGAGGGCGATGTGAAACCAGCCCCGACTGTATTGCTGGAGGGTTTGAATGCCTTTAAGCAGAAGGCTTGCCGACAGTAACAACACCAAGCTGATAGTGACCAGGCCTGGTAAGATCCAGAGCATCGATTTGAGATCAAACATCAGGCTGATTAAGCCTAATAGCAGAACAAAACTCATCAGCCAGTGCAGACTTTTGGTTGGTCGTGGCACCGATTTTAAAACCTGCATTGGTGAGGTTTGCAGAGCGGTTTGAAAGGCTTGCCACGCAAAACTCCACAACACCAGCACACCGCTTAAAAAGCCGGTCAACAAAGCTGGCCATGGCGCGCTGCTGACCAAGGGGTCAAAATAGTCGGCTAAAAATGGCTGAAGTAACAGGGAAAGGGCATAGCCTATGGCGACGCCAATCAGGCTGCTGAAGAGTGCGATCCAGGTCAGCTGCAATGCAAACAGCCGTTGCATCTTGGCATTATGCGCCCCAAAAGCGCGCATGAGTGCCATACTGCTCTCCCAGCGCGTCAGATAAAAGCGACTGGCGATTAAAATCGACATGCCGGCGATTAATACGGCAGATAAGGCGGAGAGGTCTAGGAAGAGCCAGGCGGTTTTCAAAGAACTGCCTAAATCTTCCGAGGGCGCTTGTGCCGAGAGGGTTTGCCAGTGCGGATTATCCTGTTCTGCCACTTTTTGGGCGAAGCGATCGATTTGACTCTCACTGCCCGCAAGGCTCAACTCGTAGGTCACTCGACTGCCGGGGCCGATTAACTGGGTTCTGTTCAACGTCTCTAGTGTAATGAAAATCTGCGGTGCAAAGCTCGACATGGGGCTAATCAGGGCACCGGGTTGGATGCTGCCGGCTAAGGTGAGATCGAGATGGCCAAGCGTTAAGCGCCTTTCCGGTGTCAGTTGTAAAAGTTGGATCA
>CAZVPH010000089.1:0-7279 GCA_964628125.1 uncultured Thiosulfatimonas sp.
TAACAATTGTGGACCACGTGGCCCTGCGCTCATTATGTTCTGATTATCCGCAACGGGACAACCCGCGTTGGTCGTTAACTTTTTTTTATCACTCATGCTGTCGAACTCCTGTGATGGCGCGTGGCGAGTATTGCACTGACAACCGAACTCTAAACACACCTTTTTGTAGGATTAAAAGACTAAGAATTTAGAAAGATCAAAAAGCACCGCGTAGAACGCTTAACTCTTATTTTGAGTTCAGTGTTGCAGAATCACTTAGCAATCCAATAGTTGTTCGCCGCGGCAACTGTTTGAAAGTTAATCGCAATCACTTGCGACGAGGCGATCAAACTGTCAGCATTGCTAGCATACTCAGGACGCATTCTTGTCCGCTCTTCATCCGAAGGTTGCGTGTATTTAACGCCCATTCTTGACAACTTAATCGCCAGCTCATACCCGGCCTGCGCATCTTCGGTTTGTAAATTTGGTAACCACTTATCACTCATTATTTATTCTCCTTGCTTCTATTTTTAAATAGCCGTCAATACAGCGATTAAATTATTCTAGCAAACTTATACTGAGTAAAAAAGCTTAAGCAACTTAATTTACTTATGAGGATTAGACGGGTAATAAAATAAAATTATGCGCTACCCATGATGCCTCCACAGAGGCGTGAGGTTAAGTCAATTTATGTTTGGCTCTTCACGGCACTTAGCCCTGTTTACATCACACATTTTATCTAGCTTCTGCTGTTTGACCAGGCCTGGTAACCTGTGTTTATGAGCGCTATATTTAATCAGTGCTCAAAAACGGTCTTCGTTTTCATGCTTTAGAATCTTTTCTGTTTTAGACTTTAAAAGGATAACGCTCAATTGTGCTCTTAAGATTTTTAGGATTTAACGGGGTCACGGCGCGGCTGCGTTCTACCCAAATGTATTCGTCAAACTGTTGCGGCAGTACTGTCTCGTAATAGTGGCTGGCGCGTTCGGCTTCTGGACGGTAGATAACACCGATGGCACGACCAAGCCGTGATTTTAATAAGGCTTGACGCACCTCTGCGTCGCCATGCTTCTGCGTTAAGGGCAGTAAAAACCCTGCGTGACCTGTTTGGTGACAAAGTCGCTCGTAACTGTCAGGCAACACCTGTCGTAAAGTCTTTATCTCCATCGGTGCGCCCCAATCAGAGGCGGCAGCAACCGTCCCACTGTTGGTGCCAAAGCCAATCAAGTAAGCAGCATCGCCGAACCGTTCACGACTGAGTTGACCTATATTTAACTCACCAGCCTGCACTCTATCTGTCGCACGTGCATCACCAATGTGTGAATTGTGTGCCCAGATAACACCTCGACTGCCTTCACCGTGATGCGCGAATAACGCCTCGAGGGTATCAAACATATAGTTGTCACGTAAGTTCCAGGTGCTGTAGGCATTATCGTACATCAGTCGATAATAAGCTTCGGCACTTACCACCAAGCGTGCGTTTTGCAGCGCATCAAATAAGCGTGTAGCCCCTTGTTTTTCGTAGTGAGCTTGACGCGATTCTAGAGCGTGTAATACGTCTGCGACTTGCGCATCACACTTCGCAAAACCAGGCGTGCTTGCCCAACGACCATAATCGGCGGCATCCGGCTTAAAACGCGTCAAGCAAGCGTAGTGCCCACGCGCAAAAGAGGCCATATCGGGGTCAACGTCCTCCAGATACTCAAGCACAAAATCGATTGATTGATACGGGCTGTAAAGATCAAGACCATGAAACGCGACCCGTGCGTCCAACGTTTTCTCAGCATTGTGTTCGCGCAGCCACTCAATAAAATCGTGCACCTCTTCATTGCGCCACATCCAGGTTGGAAACCGTGAAAAAGCAGTCCATCTCGTCGGTTGCGATGTCGATTGATCCGCGGGGCGCACGTAACCATCTATGCGGGCAACATCTGGCCAATCGCCCTCAATCGCGATAAAATCGAAGTTTTTCTCTTCAATCAAGGCGCGCGTAATGCGCTGGCGAGCGCGATAAAACTCAGAAGTCCCGTGCGAAGATTCGCCCAGAAGCACTAGACGGGTGTCACCAATCCGTTCAAGAAGCCCTTCAAGTGGCAGCTCATCGACCGAGTCAAATGGTTCGACCACGTGGGTCATGCGATCCACCAGCCGCTGGTCGTCTGTTGACAGGGGGTGTAAACCAAATCTGCCTCTGGCACGTGGTGTGTTTTCTTGCCACCCATCAGCGCCAATCAGTGGCACAAAGCGAACCGCCGCCAGACTCTCGCTCTCAAACTCATTTTCAGCCACTCGTGTAATTCGCAACAGCTGCTGCCCGACCTGATCGGAGCCCACAGGCAACACCAATCGACCACCGATGGCCAATTGCTGTTTAAGCGCTTCTGGCACAACCGGTGCCCCAGCGGCAACGTTGATGGCATCAAACGGTGCTGCGTCTGGCCAGCCGAGTGAACCATCTCCCACGCGGACTTCTACATTGTTAAAACCTTCTGTCAACAATGCTTTTTTCGCCAAATTAGCCAGTTCACCAATGCGCTCAATCGAATAAACCTTATCCGCAATGCACGCAATCACCGCAGCCGCATAACCCGAACCTGTTCCAACGTCCAGCACGCGTTCGCCACCTTTAAGCGCTAGCGCCTCGGCCATCATCGCAACGATCATCGGCTGCGAGATGGTTTGACCTGCTGCAATCGGCAAGGGCGTGTCATAATAAGCCCGTTCACGCAAGTCATCCGGCACAAACGCTTCACGTCGAACGCGTCGCATCGCCGCCAGCACAGAGGGCGAGTGAATTCCACGCGCCCGTATCTGTTCGTCAACCATCGCCTCACGGCGCGCCGTTAAATTATGTTTGATCATTTATTGCCTCCGCCTATTTCAGCATGCTTTCAACTGACTTCAGCTTACTTGCTTAGATTTAAAAGCTAAAAACAACAAATATTAGTGCATATAGGCATAGCCTTTCTTTTGCAATTTGATAATTTCTGCATCGGCCATTGGCACCATTTTGACAAAACCGTGAATATCCTTGGGTTCAAATCCCATGGCTCCCGCAGCAGCTTCGCACATCCGATACTCAATCGGTGCATCCAGCGCAGTGCTATAAGCTTTTTTCATCAAGTCTAGATTTTCTAGGTTGGCGGTGGCGAAAAAAGGAATCGCGTCCCCATGAATGACCACCACAATGGAGGTATCAAACGCATCAGAATCGTACATTTTATAGAGAAAAGCGACTCGACTCAGCAGCAGTGAGAACTCCGCTTCATCGCCAGTGGTTAGGTCATAGACCACTTTTTGCGGTTCGTAGGTGCCGATTGAAGCTTCAGCCACGCCCCAAGGGATCGCTTCACTGGTTACCTTTGACTGCACAGTTTCGTTGGCCTGTGCCGTCGTTGTGAACAAAAGATAAGAGGCAACGGTCATTGCCATGAGTAATTTAGATGCCATTTTCTTCTCCAAATAGATGAATAAAAATAAGTGAATAAAAGTAATGCCAAATTAAAGGGCCGTGCCTTAAACGCTACACGCCCTTTTCCAGTAAACCGATAACAACCAACCTATTGATAATTTAATACCCAATGGACAACTTACTCGTTGTCTTATTCGCCACCTTATGAGCTACCTTATGAAATTTTAAGACCTGGTTCAGTCGCGCCCGCAAGGTCCCACATAACATTGGTTTTTTGTTCTGCGGCCGCTTTTAAAAGTCCAATTAAAGGCAGGGCACGATTTTTCAAACTGACACCTTGATCATCCCAAGCACCTTTATCAGCGTCCTGATCGGCGCCACTCTCACCCTCTACCGAATTTGCTAAGCGCTCAAGCGCTGCAGCGACGTCCTCGGCCAGAATTGCGCCTGGAATCGTCACACTGTGCCCCATTTTTTTTAACATCTGCTTTGCAATGTCGCCAAACATTGTTATCTCAGCGTGTTTTTCAGTCCGAAACGTCACTAACATATTGCCTCTCCTTAACCCGTTGATGCGCCATAGTTAAAATTAACTATGTTCTGACATTGTAGTGCCAATAGCTTTTTGATATACGTGAGTTTTTTTATTGGCCGTTTTATCAACGGCTTTACGAGCGACCTTACAAGTCAGGGAGGAAGGTGACTGTGACAAGACTTTGCAAAAAAAATGTCATTATTTAGAAAAGGCTCAATAAACACTACTCAATTTAAAAGTTTGAATTGACCAGGCCTGGTTAACTGTAACAGATTGATTCGGCGTTCACCCCAAACCATCGCGCTGACTTTATCGTCGATGCCATCTTTTGCTTCTAGGGCTCCATCAGCGACTTAACCAGCTTTTTAACGCCTGGCTCATCCCACTCAATTGCAGCGTTCACCGAATAACGCAAGGTGCCCTCGGCATCCAGCATAAAAGAGCTTGGGAAAGAGAAAATTTCGTAATCATTAGAGACCTTACCTTCCAAATCAATCAACACTGGAAAATCCACTTGCACGCTGTTTAGAAACGCAGCAATGAATTCAGGACTTTCCTTAAAATTCACGGAAACAATCTCAAACTCTTCTGGATCAAATGACTCTGCAAGCCGGTTCATCGAGGGAATTTCTTTAACACACGGCGGGCACCAACTCGCCCAGAAATTCAACAAAATAACCTTGCCACGCTTATCTTCTAAGTTTATGACTTGACCATTAATGTCCATTAGCTCAAAGTTTGGCGCGATTCTCGGTGTCAAAGGAACTAACCCTTTAACCGCAACTGTCGCCTCTTTAATAGCCAGATTTTTAACCGGTGTAAAGGTTTTTTGTGCCGAAAACTGGCTGGCTTTTAGCCAACTTGTTAAGGTACTCGGTAAGGCGTCACCGGCCTTTTTTTCTATCTCAGTGGGTTCACTTCTAAAAAAATACCAATCTCGCGCATTCAGCACTGGCACCACCGTCACCAAGCTGTGTGACACGTTTAAAGCCTCTACGATATCAAGCAGTTTTAGTTTATAAGTACCTTCTGAGGGTTGTACCAGGGTAATCGGCAAGCTGGTCGCGGAGACAATCGGAAACAGGCTCGGCGCATCCCCGGCTTTTTGAGGTGCATCATACAGGTTGGGAAAAAACGTCACCAGCTGTTGAAGTGCGCCAACGCCATTTTTAGGTTCGTTGTTCAGCTGCCATAAACGACTGCCTCGCAACAGCACTAGACTCATTCGCCCTGAACTCATGGCGACAAACTTTCTATCCTGTTTGGTTGCAACTTCATTGGCGTGACGCAACACTTCTGCCACCCCTTCTCCCGTCAAGCCTCGAATGTTATTGGCCGAGCGTTCAATAAAATAAGAGTCCAGCAAATCGACCTGCCAAAAATCATAGCCTAAATCATTAAACTGAGAAACTAACCGTTTAAAAGGCACAGTACTTGAGTAGTCCTCGGTAAACCAAATCAATAAAGGTTGGTCAGACCCTCCAAAGGTCGATGGATAAACGGTCACCGTCACCTCTTCACCCGACTCCAACGGCAAGTTAAAACGCTCAGCCGCTTGAACTGAAGTAATACTGAGCAGTACGCCCACAAAAAAAAGCCAAATATGCACACGCAATCCTTTCAATATAATGATCGTTTAAACCAAAAAACAGAGTCCATCTTAGCCTTATAAAGTGCGTCAAGGAAGTCGCATTTCCACTGAGTAGGCGGAGTTAATCCAAAACAACTTCATCTCGCTATAAAAAAACCCGTTAAACGAAACGCTCAACGGGCTAATTTTAAATGTGGATATTCGTTCGTAGAACTTTGCAATATCACAAAAGAGACCAGGCCTGGCCAGATTGATTTAAACTTACTATGACGCTTTTACTCCTAAATCTATTTACTTATGACCTTCTTTATTACAATTATTGCCGACGTCTTTGAGGCTTATTTCGACGGTTCCGTGAATTAGGCTCAGGGTCGTTGGCCTTGGAGTCTGGCTCAAAACCTCCGTACTCAGCATCATCAAACTTGCTTGTTGCAACCTTCTCAGTAGGCATAAAACCGCGGAGAATCTTACGTTCAAACTTAAAACCGATGACCTCCTCAATCGATTTTAACTGCTTATATTCATCCTCACTGACCAATGACACCGCTAACCCAAATGCGCCTGCACGACCGGTACGCCCAATGCGATGCACATAATCTTCTGCAATATAAGGCAGATCAACGTTAACCACACAAGGTAGTTGGCTGACATCCAGCCCCCGAGCGGCAATGTCTGTGGCGACCAATGCCACAATGGCGCCACGTCTAAAATCCTCTAACGCATGGGTGCGCGCATACTGAGTTCTATTGGCATGAATCGATGCCGCGCGAATGCTTGCGTTTTCCAGTTCGATAACCAAGCTGTCCGCGCCTTTTTTGGTCCGACTAAAAACCAAGACTTGATGCCACTTATTTCGCTTAATCAAGTCAATTAAAAGCTCGCTCTTGCGCGCTTTATCAACCGGATGAATGACCTGTTTAATGGTCGAAGCGGTGCTGTTGGCGGCGGCTTCAATCAAAACTGGGTTATTGAACATCACCTTCGCCAGAGACTTTACCTCCTCAGAAAACGTCGCTGAAAACATCAAGGTTTGGCGTTTGTCTGGCAACAACGCTTGGATACGACGGATATCGTCGATAAACCCCATGTCTAACATACGGTCCGCCTCGTCCAAGACCAATATCTCCAGCCGGCTAAAATCAATCGCTCCTTGACCGAAAAGATCAAGCAAGCGACCTGGCGTGGCAACCAACACATCTAAACCCGCCTGCAATTCAGCGATTTGCGGCTCAATTCTCACGCCACCAAACGCTGAAGCAGAACGAATAGTCAGATGGCAACTATAGCGCTGAACACTCTCGGTCACCTGAGCCGCCAGCTCGCGGGTTGGCGCAATCACTAAAGCGCGCACTTGCAGAGAATGCGGACTCGCACCACCCGACAAAAGTTGCACCATCGGCAAGGTAAAACTCGCCGTTTTGCCCGTGCCCGTTTGTGCCGCCGCCATTACATCACGCCCACTCAGCACCGCTGGAATCGCGTCAAGCTGTATGGCTGTTGGCGTGGTATAACCTTGCTCTGTAATTGCTCGCAACAGCTCATCACACAAACCTAAAGAGGCAAATGACATATAAAAAACTCCTTGGAGTGATTAAAAGAAAATGAATCGAAAAGCGCACGTGAACGACGGTTTTTTTTACGGTATGGTAACGTAACTGAGTGGAACACGATTAAATAAAAAATAGAGAAATTGAGTGGGATTTACCACGATACATTCAAGTCGTAAGTGCAACAGTTCCAGTTTCCCAGAACACCTCATTTG